>JAJRZB010000072.1 GCA_024275455.1 Bacteroidota bacterium
ATAAAATTGCTAAAATTGTAAAAAGTTTTGTTGTTTTAAGCATGCCTCCTCCTTTTTATTTGAGAAATTTATAATACTTTTAGGTATTATAGTCTTATATGCTGTCTTAAAATAATACTTTTTTCTCTCTTATTCAAAAGATATTAAAACAGTAAAAAGTACTAAACTTTAGTAAAATCAGAATATTTTAATTAAATAATTTTTATATTATTTGCCTTATAAATTCATTATAAAGGAACCTTGATGGTAAGATTAGAAAGTTATACAACTGCATCTGTATTAAGAAAAGCCTTTAATGATTATCCTGAAAAAACTGCACTTTCTACAATTGATAATTATTCTATCACTTATGAGGAGCTGAACAAGAAAGTTCAGAAAATCTCACTATTTTTAAATGAGCAGGGAATTGTAAGCGGTGATAAAGTTGCAATATTAAGTGAAAACTCACCTCATTGGGGAGTAGCTTATTTTGCAATTACAACGATGGGAGCTGTGGCAGTTCCAATAATGACAGAATTTCAATCTGCTGATGTGCATCATATTTTAAGACACTCGGCAAGCAAGGCAATTTTTATATCTGAAAAACTTTATGAAAAAATTGAGGAGTTTAACTCCGATAAATTAAATACCTATATTCTAATAGATGATTTCAGCATTATTCCGCATGAAAAATCTACAGATATAATTAGTGAAAAAATTAAAGAAGGGAAAAAAGAATTTTCAAAAATATTAGATGCAGCTTTAAAATTTGTTGGAGTAAAAGATGAAGAAGTTAAAGAAAATGATTTAGCTGCTATTGTTTATACTTCAGGAACTACCGGGCACTCTAAAGGTGTTATGCTAACGCATAAAAATATTGTGTTTGATGCTGTAACCACAACAAATATTATTAACATAAATCCAAATGACAGAATGTTATCTCAACTTCCGTTAGCTCATACAATGGAGTGTACTTTAGGATTGATTATTCCAATAATGGCGGGAGTAACTGTATATTATTTAAATAGACCGCCTACAGCAGCAGTTTTATTACCGGCACTAAAAAAAGTAAAACCTACTATTATGATTTCAGTCCCTCTAATTATTGAGAAAATATATAAGATGAAAGTTCTGCCGGAAATCAATAAAAAGAAAATATCGAAAAATTTATATAAGATGCCGTTTCTAAGAAAAAAAATCAATAAAGTTGCCGGAAAAAAATTACTGCAAACATTTGGCGGTGAGCTTAAACTTTTCCCTATAGGAGGTGCTGCATTAGCTCCGGATGTTGAACGGTTTTTAACCGAAGCAAATTTTCCTTATGCCGTTGGTTACGGACTTACAGAAACTTCTCCTTTAGTTACCGGGACTGATAACACAAAAGTCAGATTTGGTTCTGCCGGAAAAGTTCTTGATGGAATGGAAGTGAAAATTGTTAATCCTGATGAGTCTACCGGTGAAGGAGAAGTGTATATAAAAGGTCCCAATGTAATGCAAGGGTACTTTAAAGATTCTGAAAAAACTAAGGAAGTTTTAACAGATGATGGATGGTTCAAATCAGGGGATTTAGGTTATTTGGATGAGGACGGTTATTTATTTTTAAAAGGCAGATCAAAAAATGTAATTATTGGTTCTAATGGAAAGAACATTTATCCTGAAGAAATAGAATCGGTTATTAATGAAAACGAATATGTTTTAGAATCACTTGTTTATCATTCGGAAGGTAAATTAGTAGCAAGAGTACATTTTAATTATGATTTATTAGATGAAGAATTAGATTTTAAAAATTTATCGGAGAATGAAGCAAAAAAAAGCGTAGATAAACTTCTAAATGATATTCTAAAAACAGTTAATGCTCGTGTATCCACTTTTTCTAAACTAAACAAAATGATTGAACAGCATGATCCTTTTGAAAAAACACCAACTAAGAAAATCAAACGTTATTTGTATGCTTAAAGATATATAGAGTAATAATTATTATTTAAATCAACATTATATTACAAAAAAAATTAGGTGCTAAATGAACTTTATTGAAGAATTTATTAAAAAAGAATCTGCCAGCGCCATATTATTAATTATAACCACCATATTAGCACTTCTTTTAAGTAATACATTTATGTCTCCAATATACCAGTTGTTTTTGCACATACCTGTAGAAATAAGAATTGGTGCTTTGCATCTTGATAAATCTCTTTATCATTGGGTAAATGATGGCTTAATGGCTATTTTCTTTTTATTAATTGGATTAGAAGTAAAAAGAGAAATATTGGAAGGGCATTTATCCACGGTTAAACAAATTGCACTTCCGGGCATTGCTGCAGTTGGTGGTATGGTTGTTCCGGCTGTAATTTATCTGGCTTTTAACTCTAATAATCCAATAGCTGCTAATGGCTGGGCAATACCAACAGCTACTGATATTGCTTTTGCATTGGGTATTCTTTCTTTATTAGGTAAGCGAGTACCTATTTCACTCAAAATATTTTTAATGGCATTAGCAATTATAGATGACTTGGGAGCCATAGTAATTATTGCTGTTTTTTATACAACTAATTTATCAATTTTGTCTATTGTAATTGCACTTATTTCTTTGGTCTTTCTAATTATTCTAAATGGTTTTGGAGTTATAAAAAAGGCTGCTTATTTTATAATCGGAGCGGTACTTTGGGTAAGTGTTCTTAAATCTGGGGTTCATGCAACTTTAGCAGGTGTAGCATTAGCATTTACAATTCCGTTAAATGCAAAAAATAAAAACGGTCAAAAGGTATCTCCACTCAAAGAAATTTAACATAATCTTCATTTTTGGGTAGCATTTTTCATTTTGCCATTATTTGCTTTTGTTAATGCCGGGGTTGATATTACTCAAATATCGTTTAGTCAAATGTCCGGCCCTGTACCATTAGGAATAATACTTGGATTATTTGCTGGTAAACAGCTTGGTGTATTCGGTTTTAGCTGGGTTGCAATAAAACTTAAACTGGCAAAATTACCGGAAGAGAGTAATTGGAAGCAACTTTACGGTGTTTCAATATTAACCGGGATTGGGTTTACTATGAGCTTATTTATAGTTTCCCTTGCATTTGAAGATGACAGTATATTCCAATATACAGATAAATTAGCAATACTTGTGGGTTCATTTATATCAGGAGTTATGGGTTATTTAATTCTGAAAATGGGAAAGAATAAATAAAAACTTTGTATTGTAAGTTAGTGATTAATTTGTAGATTCGTCCAGACTTTCAAAATAACGTCTGATTAATTCTTTGTAATCTTTTGTATATCCTTCTTCTACTGCTTTGAGCAATTCTTCGCGAAGAATATTTTTGGATTTTTCATCCGTTAAATTTAAGTTTCCGGGAGAGGTTAAGTTGAAGTTTTTACCGGCTCGTGCTTCTCTTTTCTCTTCAAAATCCCGTTCATTGATTGATCTTTGTGCATCAAGCAATTTTGATAATATTTTATCTTGCTTTTTAATTAAGTCATCATCAATTTTTTGCGAGTTAAAGCCTGATATAACTTCCTGCATATCCTCAACAATTTTTTCTAAATTACTTGCCAATTTTTTTGATTCGCCGGATGCACGAGCTTCTTTATTTAACTCGGCAAGAGATTTTTGAATCATACCTTGTTCTTGTGCCAACCTTTGTAACTGTGCCTGCTGTTGCATTGTAAGCTGGCCTTGCTGCATCATTCTTGTCATATTATTTAAGCCTATTTGCTGTTGAGCCATTTTCTGTAACTGCTGCATTAATGACATCATTCCTCCGCCTTGTCCTCCGCCTTGCATCATTGCTTGCAAAGATTTTTGCATTAAGGATGCAGCTTCATTCAAATTTTTCATTGCTTCAGATTGGTTGAATGTTGATCTTTGTCCATTTTTACTTTGTAACCCATTAAGGGCATTATCCATATTTTTTCTTGCATTGCCAAGTGCTTTGCCCATTTCCGGAGAAATTGCAAATGTTTTTTGTGAGAGTTCTCCAAGCTGTTGAAGAACTTTATCAAGGTTTTGCCTTAATTCCATTTGGTTTTCAGCTTCTTGCGGAAGATTATTCGGATTTGGAAGTAAGTTATCGGTAGTGTTTTTTAGTTGTTCCTGTTCTTTAGATAAATCAATAATATTGTCAATCGCTTTTAACATATTCTGCATTACCATCTGTTGAGATTGCTGCTGCATTTGTTTTTGCAGTTGCTGTAATTCATTTTTCATAGAAGTCATATTTTTAGCAAGTTGTGGCTGATTGTTTAATGATTGTTCAAAATTTTGTTCTTGCAATTGCTCAAGTGCTTTCTCCGATAATTCATTATTTTTCTGTTTTTCAAAATCATCATTAATTTTATCCATCAGCTCTTTTGGTGTGTCTTCAACTTCGCTCATCTTTTCAGCAAGCTTTTTCATTTCTTCTTCTAATTTCTTTAGTTGGTCATCAATATTTTGTTGTTCTTTTGTAAGTTCATTTTTATCTGTTTCTGTTTGTTTATTTTGGGTCTTTTTAGTTTCTTCGGAAAGTTTTTCCAAGTCTTCTACTAATTTCTCAGATCTTTTAATTACCTCATCCATTTTTTGTTCAATTTGAATTTTCTTAAGTAAATTTAAAGTTCTTTCAATACTTTTCTGAAACATCTTTTCATTCATGGTAAAGTTTTCTAATGATTTCTGAACATTATCTCTCATTAACTTTTCTAACGATTTTTGCATTTGCTCCATTGCTTTTCTCATTTCTTCACTGCTTAGTTCATCCATTAACTTTTGTAATTCGTTATATTTTTTCATCGTTTCTTCCGAAAGCAAATTATTTTCCATCATCTGTTTTTGCATTTTAGCAAGATTTTTTTGAACCTCTTCAATTTTGTTTTTTATCTCATCAAATTTCTTAACTGCTTCTTCAATTTTTTCTTTTTCATTCCAATCAATTTTTTGTTCATTCTGTTTTAGTTCGTTATTTATTTGGTTTAATTCTTTCTTGAGTTCCTCTGTTTCTTCAATTGTTTTAGTTAACTCTTTTACTGCATTATCCTGTATAATATCAGACTGTGCGAAGAATTCATCCAAAGTCGGCACTCGGAATTTAAACAACTTACTTTTTGTTGATTTTGGTCCGCTTACAAAATCATTATCAAAAACTTCCAAATAAAACAGTACTATTTCATTTTCCTTTAAGTTGAGTCTTGAAACATCCCAATTATAGTAGCTGGTTTGCTCAAGTAAAGTATTATTAATATCCAAATCTATTTGGGAAAATTTTTGTTCTTCATGTTCTGAGTTTATTTCATAAATATTATAATA
This sequence comes from Bacteroidota bacterium, assembly GCA_024275455.1. GTDB lineage: Bacteria > Bacteroidota > Ignavibacteria > Ignavibacteriales > Melioribacteraceae. The sequence goes on from JAJRZB010000072.1 coordinate 5,264, forward strand.
CAAAGATAATTTACCGAATCCGTAATCGTCTTTAACGGTATAGTTGATGCTGATAATATCATTGTTGGGGAGAAGAGAATTTTGCTCGGGTGAAGTAATTTCGATATCCGGATAGTTATCTTTAATTAAAGAGATGTTATATTTAATCGGATTTTCATTAAAATTATTATCTGTATCAATTATACTGAAGTTGTATTTGATATTTCTTTTTACAATAAAACTGCCTGAGGCTTGATTGTTATTTATTTCCAATTGTTTTTCAGAACTATCACTGAAAATAATTTGAGCTTCTGAAAGTATTTTACTACCTGATAATTTTACATTAATTTTTGTTCCTTTAAGAGCGGAAATATTACCGTTGCTTTGTTGTTCCCACTTTGGCAGTCTTGAATACCTTGGGGGAATTAAATCAAGTGAAAAATTATTTATAATTGGCGGAGAAATAACTTCAACTTTGTAAAACTCTGTTTTTATATCTCCCTTTTGTGCGAAATAGGTAAATGAACTTTTAATGTTCCTGAGGTTCAATAAATAAATATTGCTGGAATCGAGTCTGGCAATATGCTTATTAAACTCTGTCTCTGTTTTATTCTTAGTTGAAATTATAATTTCTTTCGGCGCTTTTCCCTTAACAGAAACTTTTATCTGTAAGTTGTTGCCCTTTTTTATTTTTGCATTTCCGGTAATTATCTCAAGTGTAAAATCAACAGGTTTTGCATATTCCTTGTTAAAGTTTAGTAAACGAAATGCAGCGTTATTAATTGTGTTGAATGAAATAAAAATTAAAGTACTTATAAAAACTACAGCTCCAAAAATTTTTAAAACCTTTTTGAAATAATTGTATTTAATTATTTGATTAAAATTTAGATCGGAAATGCTTTTATATACTTTTAAGAATGCAGCCTCAGCTAATTCGTACGATGTATTTTTATCCTCAGTTTGAAGTAACTGCAGTGAGTTTAATAAGTTGTCCTTTACAGATGGGAAATGATTTCCAATTTCTGCAGCAGCATTGTGGAGTGTTTTATTGGAGGGCTGTTTTAGATAATTGAGTAATGGTTTTAATACAAATGAAACCAACATTGAGGAGGCTAATAAAATCATAAGAACAAAAATTATTGTTTTTACAAAAGTGCTGAAATAACTGAAAGACTCTAAAAAAGAAAAGAACAAAAAGGTTAGAATAATTACTATTAGTGATTTTAAAAAACCAATAGCAATATCCCGCAGATTTTTTTTCTTTAAAAAATCACCTAATTTTTTCAGTACTTTATTTTTATTATGATCTTTATTTAACATACTTAACTTTTATAACTGAGTTTTAATGCTTTTTCAAGTAGTTAATTCGCAAGAGCGTAAATAATTATATTTGTTCCGAACTTAAGTGCTTCTTCACGTTTAACCTCCGGATCATTATGAACTTCCGGATCAGCCCATCCATCGCTTGGATTACTTTCATAGGTATAATATAAAACTAGTCTTTTGTCTAAAAATATTCCATAACCTTTGGGTGGTTTGTTATTGTGTTCGTGAGTTTTAGGCGGACCATTTTCAAAATCATACAGGCAATGATAAATCGGATGATCAAACGGAATTTCTTGTAAAGGGTTATTCGGAAATATCTTCTGAATTTCTCTTCTAAAAGATTTATCTAACCCGTAATCATCATCTGCATAAATAAAACCGCCGTTTTTAAGATATTCTCTTATGGTTTTTATATTTTTTTTTGAAAAAACAATATTTCCGTGACCCGTTATAAAAATAAAAGGATAATTAAAAATATCATTTGATTCAATATCAACAAAAGTGTAAGTAGGATTGGTTTTTATATTTGTGTTTTTTGCAACAAACTTTAACAAATTAACTTCTGCAGAAGGATCATTGTACCAATCACCGCCACCCGGGTATTTTAGTCTGGCAATTTGAAAACCAATATTCTGCTGAGGAGAGGATTGAATAATTGGTTGATTAAGTGATTGAGTTATTAAAAATATAAGTAGAAGAATTTTCATAATTTGGTTTATCTAAAAATGTTATTCCGTTTTCTTTGAAAGAATTTTATTATTACAATAAATTTGTTTCCCATTATATTAAAGTTTAATAACAGCAGTTCCCTCAAAATTAATTGTTGCATCAACAAATTGTTTCCTATTTATTTGTGTGACGAATATCACAATGAGAATTTTCGCATTAGCAAAAAGGTTTTAAAGAAATCAACCATTCACATAATATATTTTGTAAAGTTTACTAAACACTTGTTTTTACAAGAATATTTTTTCTAACTAAATTCTTATTGCAATTTTTACAATGAAAAATAGTGTCCCAAAATGATATTTTTTTACGCAATAATGGTTAAAAACATTAAAAAAACACGAAATGAAGAAAATAAAATCTTAAACTATTACTTACGGTAACCGAGTATTAATTATATAGTAAAATCTAACTAAATAAAATAGAAGAAAACACCATGAAAAAAAAATACATATTACCAATATTGCTATTATTCTTTTTAGCTTTTTTAACAAGCTGCGATACAACTAAAGAAGATCCTACAAATCCTGCTTTGGATGATTCTACTAATGCTGTTATTGTAGAAGGAAAAGTTGTAGCAGCTGAAAGTGGTGATAATTTAAGCGGAGCTATTATTAAAATTTCCGATGGGTCAATTGTTAAAGGTGCAACAACAGATGCCGAGGGAAAATATTCTGTTATTTTTGAAATGGAAAATGATAGAGACTTAACAATTGTTGTATTTAAAGCAGGTTATTTTCAAGATACTACTTCTGTTTTTGCTATTGTTAATTCAACTGTAAGTGTTCCGCTATTTCAACTTCAAAGAGATGAAAGCTCAAATGCAGGTAATTTTTCCGGCAAAGCCGCATCTATTTATATTTCTTCACAATCTGCTGAATTTATTGGTGTAAAAGAAAGTGGCTCAGTTGAAAGTGCACTAGTTGTTTTTGAAATTATGGATTCAAGTGGAGTGGTTATCGGTGAGAATAATGCTATTGAAGTTAGTTTTAGGTTTGGATCAACTACTGGTGGCGGGGAATATTTATACCCTTCATCAATAATGAGTAATGCACTTGGCAAAGCAGCAGTTTCTATGAATACCGGAACGAAAGCCGGTGTGGCGCAAATAATTGCTGCAGCTGTTGTTGATGGTAAACCCATAACTTCGAAACCAGTAAATATTACTATTCATGGTGGCTTTCCAGATGAAGCACATTTTAGTATTGCTTCAGATAAACTAAATTATCCTTATTATCATTGGTTAGGAAAAAAAGGTACTATTACAGTTCTTGTTGGTGATAAATATTCTAATCCGGTAAGACCGGAAACGGCAGTTGATTTTAATTCTGATGCTGCAGTAGTTACCGGCTCTGCGTTAACAAACGAATTTGGTTTGGCTAGTGTAACACTAGTTTCAGGCGATCCTAAACCAAATGATCCGGTATATGGACCTGGTTTCTTCTTTGTACATGCTACTACCATTAACGAAAGTGAATCTATAATTGAAACTGATACACGAGTTTTATTTTCCGGTGCTCCAATAGTTACTATTTCCCCAACCACAATTGATATAGCTAACGGGAGTTTTCAATCGTTTACTTATAGAGTAACCGATGAGTTTGGCAATCCTTTAGCTTCAAGTAATTCTTATACAGTATCTCTTGATACAGGCGGAGATGCTGAGGCAGCTGGAGATATTAATATAAATATGCCGGATGTTCAAGTTGGAAACACAGATTTTTATTTTGACATCATTGATACTAAAGCAGATGCTGTAAATCCAAGTGCAATTACTGTGTTTGTAAAAGTTACTGGTCCAAATGGTATTGCAACTGCTTCGGCAAAAGGTATAACTAGGTAAAAATAATTTAAATATTTTTATTAAAAGTCCGGCAAATGTCGGACTTTTTATTTTTTAAATAATCTTAAGTCTATATAAAATGAGCAAAACTATTTTTCACAGATGAATATTTATTAAACTCATTACATAAAAATTTTCTAACCTTTAATTTAATTTGCTTTAATCTAACCATTTATTGAATAAAGCCCTCTATTTAAGTATTTTGCAAAGCTAAAATAAAATTTATTCAAATTAGGCTTTAGAAAATGGATTTTAAAACAAGAACACATACATGTAAAGATTTAAGAGAAGAACAAATTGGTGAAACTGTAATTCTAAACGGCTGGGTTGATAACAGAAGAGATCTTGGTGGAGTTATTTTTATTGATCTTAGAGATAGATACGGAATTACTCAAATAGTATTTGAACCTACCTATAATAAAGAAGCACATGAACTAGGTAAAAGTCTGCGAAGTGAATTTGTAATTTCTATTGAAGGTAAGGTAAGAAAAAGACCTGAAGGAACCGAGAACAGTCAGTTGGAAACCGGTCAAGTTGATGTAATGGTTGATAAACTTACAATTCTTAATGAAGCAGAAACCACACCATTTCAAATTAAAGATGATATTGATGTTAGTGAAGAATTAAGGTTAAAGTATAGGTATTTAGATTTAAGAAGAAGCAGAATGCAGAAAAATATGATTCTGAGACATAAATTTTATCAAGTTGTTAGAAATTACTTCGACTCGCAAAATTTTCTAGAAATTGAAACACCCATATTAATGAAAAGCACTCCGGAAGGAGCAAGGTATTTCTTAGTTCCTAGCAGATTGCATAAAGGAAGTTTTTATGCTTTACCACAGTCTCCGCAAACATATAAACAATTATTAATGGTAGCTGGGTATGACAAATATTTCCAAATTACAAAATGTTTTAGAGATGAAGATTTAAGAGCTGATAGACAACCTAAGTTCACACAAATTGATGTAGAAATGTCCTTCCCGAATGAAGAAACTATTTTTACACTGGTTGAAGGTTTAATGCAGCAGTTATTTAAAGAACTAAAAGGCATTGAATTTTCAGCACCAATACCGAGGCTGACTTATGATGAAGCTCTAGAACGATATGGTAGTGATAAACCGGATTTAAGATTTGGGTTGGAGATGGTAACACTTAATGATGCTTTATCGAACTCTGAATTTAGAGTGTTCAAAGATACAATTGATAATGGAGGAATAATTACCTCCTTACTGGCAAATGGTTGCGGAAATTATACAAGAAATCAACTTGATGTTCTAACTGAATTTGCAAAAAAACAAGGAGCCGGCGGTTTAATTTGGATGAGGGTTAAAGAAGATGGTTTAGAAGCTCCTATTGCTAAATTTCTTTCTGATGATGAAAAACAGTCAATTATTAATAAAATGAATGCTAAAGTGGGTGATTTAGTATTAATTGTTTCCGGACCAAAGCAAAAAACTCTAAATATTATGGGGAATTTAAGATTAGAAATGGCTCGAAGGTTAGAATTATTGAAAGACACGATAGAAGACAAATTGGTTTGGATTACACATTTCCCTCTGCTTGAATGGGATGATGAAACACAAAGATATTATGCAATGCATCACCCGTTTACATCTCCTTTAACTGAAGATATAAAATATCTTGAAAATGAGCCTTCAAAAGTTAGAGCCAGAGCATATGATTTAGTTATGAACGGAAACGAAATTGCCGGTGGAAGTATGAGGATCTTTAACTCGGATCTGCAATCAAAAATGTTTTCTGTACTTGGTATTTCAAAAGAAGAAGCAAATGAGAAATTCGGATTTTTAATGAATGCTTTTAAGTATGGTGCACCGCCGCATGGAGGAATTGCTTTTGGTTTGGATAGAATGATAATGTTATTTGCCGGTGAAAATTCAATTAGAGATATTATGGCTTTTCCAAAGACAACTAGTGGATTATCACTAATGGATGAATCTCCATCAAAAGTGGCGGATGAACAACTAAGAGAATTACATATAAAATTACGTAAATAGTTTAGCAAAATAGCATAACTTTGTTCTCCCGATGAAAATCGGGATATATCTTTTAACTTAAATTGTAAGATTTTCCAGCCGAGTCAGGTCTCACCTCTCAGAACGTCAAATAATTTTTATTTTGCGAGCTTCCCCAATAATAAAATATTGGCAAGATTATTGCGCTCTTTAAAGTCAATCTAATTTAATGCGAGGGTTATAAGTGGGTCAGCAACAACTTCTTTTAATAATGTTATCAGTAATTGTAATTGGTGTTGCAATTGCTGTGGGTATAAATTTATTCACAGCTAATGCAATTGAACAAAAAAGAAATGAAATAATTAACGAATGTACTTTGTTAGCAAGTGAAGCACAACTTTACTATAGAAGACCAGTTGCTTTAGGCGGAGGTGGAAAATCTTTTGTAGGCTGGCAAATACCAACTTCTTTTAAAATCACTGAAGCAGGCTCATTTGAAGTTGCAAGTGTTACCGCTGAAAAGGTAATAATTACCGGTACTGGTAACGAAGTTGTTACAAATGACGATTCAGTAAAAATTAAGATGATTATTAATAAAGACAACTTTGAAACAATAATAATTAACTAAAATTTAAGTTAAATCTACCTGTAAAAATTACCTCTTTCAATTAGTTAAAATGTCCCAATTTGATATGTATACCAATATTAGCCAATTTTGATTCATTTTTATACACTCCTTTGTGATATAAATCACTTTTTCAGAAAGAATTAAAAGATTTTAAAGTTGGCATAATTATTTCTAATAATATGGCATCATTTACTCAAAACAAATACCATTAACAAATCAAAAGGAGTTAAATAATGGGTCAACAACAATTATTATTGATCGTTTTAGGTGTTATCATTGTAGGTATAGCTGTAGTTGTAGGTATCAATGTATTCACCGTAAGTAGTGCTAATGCAAACCGCGATGCAGTTATAGCAGACATGACAACTTTAGCTGCAATGGCTCAACAATACTACAGAAAACCAACTGCAATGGGTGGCGGCGGAAACACTTTTACAAATTGGGAAATTCCTACTTCTCTTGCTTCAACTGCTAACGGTTCTTATACAGAAACTGTTGCTGCTCAATCAGTAACATTAGTTGGAGTTGGTAACGAAATCGGTGATAATGGGTCAGATTCTGTTAAAGTGACCATGGTTGTCGGTAGAAACGCAATTACTTCCACCACTATAAACAACTAAACTATTAAAAATATTATTCGATTTTACATATGTAAATCTAGTTCATTGATAAGGCTAATAGGGCGGGGAAAAGTTTTATTAGCCTTTACTTTATTTAAAAGAGGCCTCGCAGAGAGCTGTTAAAAAAATAACAAATTTGAAAATAAGATTTTGAATATTGTAAAAACAAGCAAAATTCTAAAGAAAATTTTTAACTTCGCCCCTTTTAAGATTAATTAGAAGCATCTTAAAGAGAAAGAAATATGATAGAATTACGTTTTAATGCTCTTAAATCTAATGGACAATCTATTGTTGGAACTATTAGTGCCCCTTCTTATAGTGCCGGTAAAAAGAAGATACAAGAGCTTGTAGATAAGCACGGACTTAAAACTAAGTCTATCGAAAAAAAGTCCACTTTCCTTTACAAAGTTAGAAAAGGGAATGAAAAACCGATTACAGGTGAACAAAAAGCTTTTAATAAGCAAGAAGTAGTTCAAGCATTAACTAAGCTTGGTTACCAGGTTGTTTCTGTTAATAAAAAATTATTTGAATTTAACATGAAACCACCGACACAAGAAATTGTGTCCTTTGTAAAAATAAGTGCAGAACTTTTAGAACAAAAACTTCCGTTTAGCGAGATCATGACTCTTTTAACAAATGATCTTGAAAATAAAGCTCTTAAAGAAACTCTTAAACAAATTAATAATGAGCTTAAAAAGGGTGCTGATAGTGAAGCTGTATACTTAAAATATGAATCCGTATTTGGTAAATTTACTGCTTATATGCTTGGTTTAGCATCTAAAAGTGGTAATATGACAGAAATTTATAGAGCAACTGCAAAATTTTTGGAAAGGCAGCAAGAATTTAAGAAAAATTTAAGAAGTGCTTTGATAACTCCGATTATCACACTTTTTATACTGTTTTTAGCAGTACTATTTTATGTGGGATATATTTTTCCGGAAACAGCTAAACTATTTTTGAAATTTGATATTCCTTTACCACCAATGACTGCTGCCACATTAGATTTTAGTGATTTTATACTTTCCAATCCTGTTTTATTAACAGTAGTAATGTTTGGTCCATTAATTGTTTTTTGGAGGTTTTCAAAAACTGATAAAGGTAAAATGTTTATTGATAAACATATGATGAAAATACCCATTATGGGATCACTAATTCACAAAACTAATATAGAAGTTTTTTGTAGAGTATTCTATACACTTTATAGCGGTTCTGCCGATAGTATTGAACCGATAAGAATAGCTGCAGAAGCAACAGGTAACAGATATTTTGAGAGCCAAATAAAAAATGTTTCAATTCCATTGATGATAAGTAAAGGTGTTGGGTTAACAGATGCACTGGAAGCCAGTGGTATATTTACACCAACTGCTATTTCAAGATTTCATTCGGGAGAAGAAACCGGTACAATTAAAAATACAGCTAAGCAATTAGCAAATTATTATGAAAGTGAGACAGTTTTTAGATTGAAAAACGTTATTGAAATGATTCAAGTATTTATAGCAATGGTTATTATGGTTGTTATGATTGGTTTAACATTAGTTTCAGCAGAAACTGCTACAATAAATCCTAAACCCCCAGTAATGTAGTAATTAAAAAGTAAAAAAAATGGTTGATGAACATATTGAAATGTCGGATAAGATTGGTTACCTCTTAATTAAAAAAGGTATAATCGATTTAGATATACTCGAAAAAGCTTTAAAAGTAAAAGAGAAAGATTTTGGAAATAATAAAAGAAATCTAGGTCAAATTCTTGTTCAAGAGTTTGGGTTTGATCATGATATTATTTTCAGAGAAATAGCCATTCTTTATGCATTTAAAGAAATTAATTTTAACGCAGAGGAATTTACAGATAATAGAATTGAAGAATTAAAGAATTTATTAGAAGATCTTTCAGATGATGTTAAAAATTTACTTCTTCAACATAAAGTATTACCTTATAAATATGATGAAAGA
>JAJRZB010000510.1 GCA_024275455.1 Bacteroidota bacterium
GCAACTGCACCGAGTAAAGCATCACAAATTGCGTGAAGTAAAACATCAGCATCGGAGTGCCCTTTCAATCCTTTTTCGTAAGGTATTTCAATTCCTCCAAGAACTAACTTTCTATCATCCGCGAATGCATGAACATCGTAACCGAAACCCGTTCTAAAATTCATAAACCACCTTTAGAGTAAATTACAAAACCCAAATAATAAAAAACAAATAAATCACAATTTCCAATTTCCAAACTGTTTTTTTTGTTTTAGAATTTGATTATTAAAATTTATTTGTTATTTGGAAATTGTTTTTTGATTTTTTTTATTAGTATCTCCTAATTTCAAAATTGGAAAATTCCCCGACAAAACTTTGCCAAGAAATTTTTATATCTCTAACATCAGCGTGCATTGGTCCAATTTTTAATTCGTTAAACAATAATTCTATTAAATATTTCTCACCTTCAGCTACTGTTAGAACAGTTCCGTCATATTGGTTTTTTACATATCCTTTTAAGCCAAGTTCAGTTGCTTTACGTAAAACAAAATATCTAAATCCTACTCCTTGAACCAAACCGTAAACTGTCATTTCTGCTCTAATCATTTCTATCGAATTTTTTATTTACCTGAATTAAATTGGACTAATTTTTTCCAATTTATTTCGCCATTATCATCACAAAATTCATTTACAAAAGACTTTGTAAACTTATTAATTGTTTTCGCATATAATAAATTAAATTCATGATTTTTTTCCTTTGCTTTATGCCCTAATGGTTCAATTATTTCAGTATATAATTCTGAATTATCTGAAATAAATTCCCAGAATCTCTGACCACAATACTTGAAATACTCGCCCTTATCAGGTTTATTATCCCTACCATAACAACAACCATTTATCGCCACAATATGAAGACCCGAATTGCTTGTTCTTAACGATCTTTTCGCAGTAATAAAATCTGATATCATTTTTTTCTGTTGACTTGAATTACCCCAGTTTGGACCTGATTTAATTGTAACAATATACCTAGTATTATCTTTATCAAATTCCAAATCGATTCCTGTTATTCCTGATTTTCGTCCATTATAAACTTCATAATTAATAAAAATAGCTAATCCTTCAAGCCAATCACCAAAAATTGTTTCTTCATTAGAGGAAATAAATGCATCTGTTAAGCTTCGTATAATTTTTTCAGATGTTAATAAGTATTTAGCTTTGAATAAATATGGATTTTTCTTCCTTAAAACTGTTTTAAGTTTTAGACCATTTAACCTATCAATTCTTTTTTGATGAAAAATTCCAATATTTTCTTCAACATACTTAACTACTTTTTCTAACTTTAGTTCTTTCATATTTCCTCTTTGGTTCAAAAAACACTAAATCCTTTTTTTTAACTTGTTCCTTTACCATTTCATAATATTCTGGAATTATTTCAATTCCAATTGAATTTCGCATCATTTTTTGAGCTACAAAATTTGTTGTTCCAGAACCCATAAATGGATCTAAAACTGTATCACCATATTTAGTAAATAATTTAATAAACCACTCAGGTAATTCTTCAGGGAAAGCTGCACTATGGTTCTTATTGTTACATTCTGTTGCTAAATGTAAAACATTTGTTGGATATGCCTTATCTCTTGTTAACCAATTTGATATATTTTTCCCAAATCCACTACCTACTTTAGATTCATCTCTTACCTTATCAGTTTCACTTAGGTTCTTTAACCTTGTTTTTGCCCAATCACCCATTGGTACCATTACTTCTTCTTGGTACATATTAAATTTTTTTTCCTTATTAAATTGAAGGAGCCGCTCCCACGAATCTCTAAATCTATTTGGCCATTTACCGGGATAAGAATTTTTTTTATGCCAAATAAATTCTTCTGTCCAAAGCCAGCCCTGTTTTTTAATTTCTAAAATTAATTCTAAAACATAAGTGCTTCGTTCTGAATTAACAACTCTTTCTTTAATATTCAATATAAATGTACCTGTAGGCTTTAGTACCCTAAATAGCTCAATAGAAATAGGTAAAAACCATTCAACATATTTGTCTGGTCTTATTCCACCATAAGTACTTTTTCTTTGGTCAGCATAAGGTGGTGAAGTAAAAATTAAATCAACTGAATCACTTTTAATTTCTTTTAAAACTTCTTTACAATCACCTAAAAAGATTTTTATTTCACTGTTTATCATTCTTTATTACTTTCAATGTTTCTAAAAATCGTATCATAAATTATGTTAATACTTTCCATAATTCCCCACTCAAGGAAATCTTCAGCTTGTTTCATTTCTTCATAATTCAATTTTCGGTTTAAATACTTCATTGCTTCATCTTGTAAAGTATTCTTAGAAATGAAAAATGCTAAGTCATTTTTATTAATCATCTCTTTTGTCATAGTTTCTCAATTATTTTTCAAAAATACTCTCATACAACTCAGAAATCAGCAGTCCAAACATAATTAAAACTGCACCGAGGTATCCAAAATTAGTTATTTTTTCTCCTAATATAAAGAAAGCAAATATTGTGGCAAAAATAGGCTCAAACGAAAATATGATTCCGGCTTTTGCAGGAGTAACATTTTTCTGAAAACGCGTTTGTAAAGCAGTAGTTATAAGTGTTGCAAAAATTGAAGTATATAAAATTGCCGTTACTAAACCACTCGATAAGTTTATTTTTATAGGTTCTAAATTTACCGAAGAAAACAAAAATAAAAATACAATTGATAAAATTGCGGTTGTAATTATCTGCAAAAACAGTAAAACCCAAAAATCATAACGTGTAGTTTCAACATCCAAATAAATAATATAGAGGGCAAAAAAGACAGCACAGATTAAAGTTAAAAAATCGCCAACATTAAAATTAGCCCCAAGATCATCAAATAAACTTATTATTGAATTTCCTCCGCTTGATAAAAAGCTTATTCCAACCATCACTAAAAATGTACCGATAACAACCCCTTTGGTCGGCGGACGTTTTTCAATAATTACCTGAAGTATAGGAACCATAATTACTGCAGTACCGGTCAGAAATGCGGATTTTGTGGCTGATGTAAATTTTA
>JAJRZB010000073.1 GCA_024275455.1 Bacteroidota bacterium
ATATTTAAATATTTTATTCTTATTTTACCTACCAATTAAATTAGCATTAACATGCAAATCAAAGAATTAACAGATTCAATTCAATATTTAAGCGGTGTTGGTCCTAAAAGAGCCGAATCATTCAATAGAATTGGTATTAAAACTGTTGAAGACCTACTTTATTACTTCCCATCCAAACACTTAGACCGAAGCAATATATTATCGTCTGCAAAAGTATTACAGCACTTAATTAACGGATATGATGGTGAGGTTACAATTGTCGGGAAAGTAACCGATGTTGACTCAATAAATTATGGTCGCAAACAGATTTTTAAAGTTAGATTTAAAGATAACAGCGGAACTTTTGAATGTGTCTGGTTTAAAGGAATAAAATATTTTAAAACTCTTTTTAAAGAAGATGAGTATTACGCAATTTCTGCAAAACCGGTTTTAACTAAGTATGGAAATTTACAATTTACTCACCCGGATTTTGATAAATTCTCACCCGATGAATCTAACGATTTTTTAAACACCGGTAAAATAATTCCCTTTTACAGCATTCCTAAAGAATTAAAATCCAAAAATATCGGTGATATAGGATTAAGAAAAATAATTAGGCAGGCTGTGCAGAATTACTCTCATTTAATTACCGAAACATTACCAAGCAAAATTGTTGATAAATACGGGTTGTTAAATAGCGCAGATGCAATTAAAAACATTCACTTTCCTAAAAGTACTGAAGCTTTAGAACAAGCTAAAACAAGATATAAATACGAAGAATTATTTTATATTGAAATTCTTGTTGCCTTACGAAAATATAATTTCTTAACCCGTACAAACGGAATACAATTTAAACTACATGCAGACATTATTAAGCAATTCCTCGATACTCTCCCCTTTGAACTTACAAAAGACCAACTGCATGTTTTAAGTGATATTAAAAAAGATATGATAAGCAGTAAACCGATGAACAGACTGCTGCAAGGCGATGTAGGCAGCGGGAAAACAATTGTTGCCCTAATAAGCATGCTCATCGCTATCAGCAATGGTTATCAAGCGGTATTTATGGCTCCGACCGAAATTTTAGCCGATCAGCATTTTCAAAATATTAAAAAACTTTTACAGAATTTTAATTTTGATATTCAACTGTTAATTGGCGGAACAAAAAAGTCAGAGAAGCAAAAAATCCTTGAGAAAATCAAAAATAATAAATGCGATATAATAATAGGCACCCATGCACTTATTGAAGAAAATGTTGATTTCTTAAATTTAGGATTGGTAATAATTGATGAGCAGCACCGCTTTGGAGTTGCGCATCGCGGAAAGTTAATAAGGAAAGGCATTTCACCCGATGTTCTAATTATGACAGCAACACCAATACCGCGAACTTTAACAATGACAGTTTACGGAGATTTGGATTTGTCATTAATAAAAGAATTACCGAAAAACAGAATGCCTATAAAAACCGCTCTGCGCGGAGAGAGCCGGCTGCCCGAAATATACAAGTTTATAATTGATAAACACAAAGAAGGTTACCAAACATTTATTGTTTATCCGCTTGTTGAAGAATCCGAGAAAATGGATTTGAAAGCTGCTGAAATCTACTACGAAAAATTGAAACAAAGTGAACTTAGAGAATTAAAAATAGGTTTGCTGCACGGAAGAATGAATTGGCGGGAAAAAGATGAAACAATGCAGAAATTTAATAACAAAGAGTTTGATGTTCTTATTTCCACAACGGTAATTGAAGTTGGTATTGATATTCCCGATGCAAACATAATTGTAATTAACGATGCGGAAAGATTCGGACTTTCACAGCTTCATCAACTACGAGGCAGAGTTGGAAGAGGAAAAGCTCAAGCCTATTGCATTTTAATTACAAAAGACGAACTTGCCCAAAAAACACGAAACTTTAATTTTAATTTTGAATACCTTTCCCGTGCGCAAATTGAATACCATAAATCAAAAATAAGATTGAACGCAATGGTTAAATTCACTAGCGGATTTGATCTTTCGGAAGTTGACTTAAAGCTTAGAGGACCCGGAGATATTTTCGGTAAAATGCAGAGCGG
>JAJRZB010000511.1 GCA_024275455.1 Bacteroidota bacterium
AAGCTCACTATCATGGGCTTAAGTATGTAAAAGAGGTATTTAAATTGCTTCCCGATTTGGCTAGTGATTATTTAATTCAGAAGGTTTCTGCTAGGATTGCTAATCTTGGGGCTATTCATCCCTCCCGAAAGGTAGCTTAGGAGGGATTTTTTGGCTATGGTATTGATAAAGAATAGTTATTCCAAATTAAGATTAATATTTAGCTAAAAGTTCTTCCAATTCATTATTAAAAATCACTTGCTTCTCTTCTTCTAAAGTAAGAATAATTTTACTTAATTTAGAGAGTTTACCCTTAATCTCTTTTATGACATTTTTCTCTTCTATTTTTTCATTTTTATAAAGCATCTCTATAAAATAGGACTTAGCATCTTTTAAATTCATCTCTTCATTCAGAATATGTTGATAAACACTCATAAAATCTTTTTTATCTTTAAATTGACTCTCACTATATTGATTGAAAATTAAAGCCATTCCAAAAGTAATTTCATTAGACTCTAGTAGTGTTAATATCTCGATAGACATGTCTAAAACAGGTAAATGTTTAATAAAGTGTGCCACCGATAAAAAAACCTTTGTATCAAAAAGTATTTGATTAAGACGATGTGAGATAGATTTTAATTCTAAATCTTCTTTAAGTAAATTACCCTTATTAAAATTATTAACTTTATGACATATTTTTTTTGCTTCTATTTGATTTATATCAAATTCTTGTTCAATAAAATGAAGAACAGAACGAACTTTGTCATAACTATTTAAATCTTCCCTTTGTGTATTTTCATGAAGAACTAATAAATTAAATTTTCTTTTATCTAGTTTTTCTTTTTTAATAATTGCTTCAATTTTTGTATTATCGTTATGTTTATGAGCAAGAATTCTTCTTCGACCTGCTATTTTAGTATAGGTTCCATCATTATTTTCCATAAGAATAATTGGTTGAATTAATCCATTTTCTTTAATACTCTCAGCCAACTCAATAATCTTTTTATTATCAATACCTGTTCTATCATTGAACTTTGGCATAACAATTTTATCTATATCAATTAACCGTACATCTTTTTGTATATTACTATTAGCTACAAATACTGAACTTGTTTCTATTGGGGATTTGGCTTTATCTCTTGCTCTTTGTAGTTTTTTCAACTTCATTTTATTGGAAATTGATATTTTTCGTCCTTCAGCTTCCAATAGTTCTATCTGATTTTCTATATTTTTTAATTCATCTTCTGTCATAAGTTTTCCTAATTAAAAATCTAACTACACGTGTAGTTAGATTTATTTTTGCTCTAAAATTAATTTAATTGCATATGCTAACATTGGTTCAAAAACAGTTAATGCTTCTTTTACCTTTACTTTATAATCAATAATTGCTTGTTGATTTGCTTGTGAAGAACGAACAAGAGAAGGGGAGTGTTTCACAATAAAAAGTGCTTCTTCATCAAGTTTAAGCTTATCAAGTACAATATCCATAATTTCATCTAATGCATCATTTGCATAATTATGTTGTTTTGAAAAAGCATTTACAAAAACTGCATCAATTTTTATTTTTTTTTCTAAATTTCTATTTAATTCATTGATTTCTTGGATGGTCACTTCTAAACCTTCTACACTAAATTCATCAGCCTCAGAAACTAAAACAACTTTATCTGTTGCAATAAGACTCATTTCCAAAGAGAGTCCAGAATAGGGTGGGGTATCAATAATGATATAATCATATTCATCTTCAATTTGATTAAGTATCTTAGAAAGAATAGTATCTGGTCGGTTACTCATTCTCATTAACTCAAGCATTTTTGCTAATTTAATTTCTGAAGGTAAAATATCTAAAGAATATGATTCATTTTCAAAATCATTAAAAGTCACTATTTTACTTTTAATATACTCTTTATCTACACTGTTATTAATTTTGTATTTTTCAAAAATAGAGAGTATGTAATTGTTTTTATAAGATACTTTTTTAAAATATCGACTACTTTGAGCTTGTGAATCCATATCTACAATAAGAACTCTCTGTCCAAGTTTGGCTAAAGCAACTGAAATATTAACGGCATTAGTTGTTTTTCCTACACCACCTTTTTGATTAGTAACAGTAACTACTTTACATTTGTGTGAATCAAATGCCTTATGAATATTGGAAGTTAGCCCTTTTTGTAAAAATGCTTCTTTATATGATACATTCGATAAATTCAATTTATTAATAATATTTTGATACGCATATTCTATTAATAGTTGAGTAGTATAGTATCTTTTCGATGCTCTCCACCTGTAGTAATACAAGGAATAACTTTATTAGTTAATAATGTTTTAGTTGCTTTTTCATTGACATCAATTGCATCAGAAATTTCAGCTGATGTATTAAATATTTTTGGGTCATTCATAATATACCTTTAAAACAATTATTCTCTTATTAATAGAATAATTAATATTAAGGGAATTATATAAGAAATCTTCATCTATTGTCAAGTAAAATTATAAATTGTTTTCACAAAAATATTAAATATTAAATATATTATTTATATTTTATATATATTTAATAAATATGCTAAAATTTAAATATAAAAAACAATACTAACAGAAAGACTAGTAAGAAATTACAAAAAAGAGGAAATAAGCGTTTTTTACTCCTTAGGATACTAATACCATGCAAAATAGAATAAAAAGGCTAAATACTGTGATTATTGTTCAAGAAACGGCATAAAGAGCGAAGCTAATCAGAAGAACTATCAAGAAATTAAAATAACAAATAAACAATATTACTTTTGAGTGAGAAACAATCAACGATTATCAGAGTTAAAAAAGCTAAGTATTTTCAAAAAATTGACCTCTGT
>JAJRZB010000512.1 GCA_024275455.1 Bacteroidota bacterium
CTATGTACTTGAAGGGCTAACATACTTTGGAATAGTAGGATTATTAGCAATATTTTTTAACGATTATATAAAGTTAGATGATATTGATGCCGGCAGAATGGTTGGAGTTTTAACTGCCGGAATTACAATTGCAATGTTGTTACTCGGTGCAACTGTCGATTGGATTGGTTTGAGAAAATCGTTGCTAATTGCTCTTTCATTAATGTTAGTTGGAAGAATATTTTTAACAATGTCGCCGGACTTAGGTGCAACGGGGTTATGGAACGGTGCACATATATTTTCAATGATTGGTATTTTTGGAATTATTCTGGGGTATGGAATTTATCAACCGGCTTGCTATGCCGGGGTGAAACAGCTAACCGATGAAAAAACTTCTGCAATGGGCTATGCGATGCTGTATGCCCTTATGAACCTAGGCGGATTTTTACCCGCAATAATTTCTCCGCCAGTAAGAAAATCATTTGGAATAACCGGTGTATTTTGGGTTTATGTATTTTTAACAATTGTTGGAATTGGAACAGTCTACTTTTTCATCACCAAAAAAGCTATGGATAAAGCCAAAAAAGATTTGGCAAAAGACTCTGATAAAGAAGAAGAAAAAGATGAAATGGAAGACATGTCTGCTAAAGAGAAATTAGTTTTTTATATGAAAAATTTTCCTCTTAGGGACCTAAGATTTCTCTATTTTGTTTTTATTCTAATTTTTGTTCAAACATTGTTTGCACATAACTGGTTAACAATTCCTCAATATACAAGTCGTGCTTTCGAAGGTTTTGTCGGTGACAATTTTGAATTTTTTGTTAATCTGAATCCGATTCTTATATTCATTTTAACTCCAATGGTAACTGCCTTAACAGCTAAAAAAGATACTTACAATATGATGATTATCGGAACTTTTGTAATGGCGGCACCCACATTTATTTTAGCACTTGGACCAAGTTTTACAACACTAATGGCATACCTTTTTATTATGACAATTGGCGAAGCGATGTGGCAACCGAGGTTTCTGCAGTGGGTTGCTGAAATTGCTCCGAAAAATATGACCGGTATTTATATGGGGATCGGTCAATTCCCATGGTTTTTGACTAAAGTAATAACAAGTATTTATTCCGGATGGTTCTTAATGAACTATTGTCCGTCAGATACTCCAATATCAGAACTGAATACAGAAACAATGTGGCTCATTTATGGACTCATTGCTATTATTAGTCCTGTTGGTTTATTACTTGCAAAAGGCTGGATGAAGAAAGGATTTAAAGTTAAACACGAAGGTTAGGGGCTTATTGTTTTACTGTAATTTCAATTTCTGAATAAACTAATCATTGGAGTTATTATGAATAGGCTTCTTTTATTTATTTTTGTTTTAGTAGCAACTGTTTCAATCTTTGGGCAAGAAAGTAATGAAATAATTAAATTGGATGCCCCTAATATTTATGTTGATTGTCAAAGATGCGATATCGATTTTATACGTGAGCAGATTGATTTTGTAAACTATGTATGGGATAGGAATAATGCCGATGTGCATATTTTATTTTCCAAATTAAAAACCGGCGGCGGAGGGAGAGAGTATACCTTAACATTTATAGGTAAGAAAAAATTTCTTAATATTAATGATACTTTAAAATATAGTATTATTGAAAGCGAGACCGATGACGATGCAAGAAATAAAATGGTCAAAGCTATAAAGTTAGGACTAATTAAATATATTTCTAAAACTCCTATTGCTGAGAATATTATTATTTCATATAAAAAAACAGATAGTAAAAATGATAAAGAGACTAATAATGATGAATGGGATTACTGGGTTTTTAGAACTCGATTAAACGGATGGGTTAATGGAGATAAATCTACAAACAGTTTAAGTTTATGGGGGTCAATATCAGCAAACAGAATTACTGACGACTTAAAATTTAAGCTTTCGCTAATTGGTAGTTACTATGAAAATAATTTTGATTTTGATAACGATACATATACCAGTATTTCTCGTCGTCAGGGTATTAGACTTTCTTTCATTAAATCATATACGGATCATTGGTCTTACGGGTTATTTACAAATCTTACATCATCAATATATAGTAATCTTGATTTAAGTATTATTTTAGCTCCGGGTTTAGAATATAATTTCTTCCCTTATTCGGAATCAACAAGAAGGCAACTAAGAATTACTTATAAAGTTTATTCCGGTTATAATAACTACGATGAAGAAACTGTTTACTTGAAAGAAAAAGAGTTTTTATTTAGCGAAAGACTATCTATTAGCCTTGATTTAGTACAACCTTGGGGGAATATTGAAACATCGCTTTCCGGAGCACACTTTTTTCATGATTTGAGTTTAAATTCAGTTCAGTTAAGCAGTGAGTTTAGAATAAATGTAACAAAAGGGTTAACTATAGATTTATACGGTAGACTCGCTTACATTCACGATCAAATATCTTTGCCTAGAAGGGGTGTTAATCTGGAAGAAGTTTTGCTCAGACAAAAACAGCTCGAAACAAATTATGAATATTGGGCTAATTTTGGATTTACTTATTCATTCGGTTCAATATATAATAATATTGTAAATACCAGGTTCGGAAATTAGGAGGTTACTATGAAAAATCTTATTAAAAAATATTTCTCATTTTTTCTGGTATTATTTATTAGTGGTTTATTTTGGAATTGTTCTTCTACAAACCCGATAAATGATTTCTTTGGAATTCAAATGAATCTTCCTGAAGAAAATCATTTTAAAATAATTAGTTATAATGAATTTGACGGGGTGAAATATCAAAGTACAGCTAAAATGGAACCGGCTGTTAATGCTTGGGCCGAGGTTAGTGTTGATGATATAAGAATAAAAGTTGTTAATACTTCCCCTAGAAAAATTCCACTTAATTATAACTTAGACCAATTCGTTATTATTACGGATGAAAAGGAGTATATTTTAGAAAAAGGCAGCAGGATAGAATATTTTTCAAAAGCTTCTATTGAGCCAAATTCTGAAGTTGAATTTATTCTTAAACTTCCTAATGATTATATATCAGATGCTACAAATAGATTTGAATTTAAAAGCGGTTCAAAGTTGACTTACGACATGCTTAGAGATTTTTCAAAATTCGGAAATGCTGTGGATGTAAACAAAGAGAATATAAAATATATTGTTATTAAACTGAGTGATAGAACTCTTGTTCTAAAAAAAGTACCGAGCACTTAATATGAATATTATAGGGGGTTAATTTATAAACAAATAAGTCTAAATTAATTCACAGAGGTATTTTATGAAAAAGATTTTAGTTTTAGTAATAATTGTTTTTTCAACAGCAATGTTTGCACAAAGTTCTGTTTTGGAAGGCACATATACTATTGGTGGAAACTTTAGTTTTAATAGTGAATCGGTTAATGGAGAGTCCTCCGGATATACAAGTTTATCTTTCTCACCAAGCTTAGGATATTTTTTCACAGATTATTTCTATACTGGTATTTCACTTTCTTATTTGTATAGTTCAGGCAGTAATTATTCTAATAACAATTATGGATTTGGACCTTCTTTACGTTATTACCTCAGTAAAAATCAGATAAGTCCTTTTTTTGGATTTAGTTTTTTATATAATTTATCAAATTCAGATAGTGGTTCCGAAGCCGATTATTCAAGTTTTACATCCAGTCTTGGAGTTGACTATTTTGTTACTAACTTTCTTGCTATTGAAGGAACAATTAACTACAGCTTTAATAATAGAAGCACTTCATTCGAAAATTATTCTCACAGTACAGGAAGCAAGGCTTTTAATATTACTTTTGGGGCAAAATATTTTATTCCTTAATGATTATTACATAAATACACATTTATTTAATTCTTTCCCTCATTTTTTTATGTTGCGGAAGCTAAATGTGCTAAGTAGAAATTTTTATATTATTAGTTTAAGCTGTATTTCTGGCATTTCAATTTATTCAATATGAAAGTATCCCTTATTTATGTTATTTTAATGGTTAATAAAAGCAACAATTTTTGGGAATAGTTATGTCAAAGTTTAAATACGTTGTAAAAAGAAGTGGAACTATTGTTCCGTTCAAACGCACAAGAATTATGAATGCAATTTATAGAGCTGCAGTTTCGGTTGGAGGACGTGATAAAGACCAAGCCGAGAAACTTGCTGATAAAGTAATTGTGTTACTTGAAAATACATTTGATGATAATCATACTCCTAATATTGAAGAAGTACAAGATGCTGTTGAAAAAGTATTAATAGAAAATGGTCATGCTAAAGTTGCTAAAGAATTTATTCTCTACCGAAATGAAAGAAACAGAAAAAGACAAGAGGACGCTAAAATAGCATCGAAACCGGATGAAAACATTCCTTGGCATAAAATGTGGCGTGTTTTAGATTGGGCTGCTACACATAATTTACATACAGTTGCAAAACTTAATGAGAGAATAAGAGGAGGGGAATTTCCACATATAGTCCATGAATCAGAAGCTGCATATGAAGATGATCTTGATATGGCAGCCGAAATGATTTTTGAAAAAGGCGAGAAATTAAAAATGGTTTTTATAAGCGGACCTTCATCTTCCGGTAAAACAACTACAACAATTAAAATTGAAGAGAGACTTAAAAAAAGAGGATACAAATTTGCGACTGTAAACGTTGATCATTATTTCTTCGATTTGGAAGATCATCCTAAAGATGAATTTGGAGATTATGATTTTGAAACTCCTCAAGCCCTGGATTTAGAATTAATTAACGAGCACTTGTTCAATCTTTCTGAGGGCAAAGAAGTAAAAATCCCTTACTATGATTTTAAAGAAGGGAAACGATATTTAGATCGAACCCCAATGCAACTAAAAGAAAATGAGATAATTTTAATTGATAGTTTACACGGACTTTATCCGCAATTTAGTAAAGATATACCTAATGAGGTTAAATTTAAATTATACCTTGAACCGCTTTTACAAATGAAAGGAGTTGACGGAAAGTATTTTCAGTGGACTGATATCAGATTGATGCGTAGAATGCTTAGAGATTCTGTTCAGAGAGCTTACGATCCGCTTCAAACACTTGAGCACTGGCATTATGTAAGAGCAAGTGAATTGAGAAATATTATTCCTTATGCTAATACTGCTGATTTTATTATTAATAGTGGTATGCCGTATTAACTTGCATTGTATAAACCGAAACTGCTTTTACATTTTGAAGAGTGGGAAACAAAATTTAAAGATGACCCTTTAAAAATTGATGCATTTACCAGAGCATCAAGAGTGCGAGCAATGTTAAGTTCAATTGAAGCTGTTGAAGATGATTCACCTGTCCCGA
>JAJRZB010000513.1 GCA_024275455.1 Bacteroidota bacterium
AATCAACGGGAAGGGAGAGTGATTTGGGTTTAGGATTTTCAGGTAATCTCGGACCTACCCCACTTCCAAAATCTAGTTTGGATCTAGGATCAAGAAATGATTTTAAGGGAGGGGGCAGTGCAAAATCCTCTGGTATGGTAATAACAAAACTAAGCGCTCTAATTGATTCGGTCTTATCAAATGGATTACTAAGAATAAAAGGTAGTAGAAAAATTGTAGTAAATGATGAAGAGCAGATGATAACAATAAAGGGGCTTGTACGAACTTCTGATATTAGATCGGATAACACAGTTTTTTCTTATAACATTTCAGAAGCGGAAATAATATTCCAAAGTGATGGTCAGATTAATAGTATGCAAGATCCGGGTTGGTTAACAAAATTTTTCCATTGGATATTTTAGAGGAGCAAATGAAAATTTATAAATCTTTATTCATATTTCTTTTATTTAGCAGTCTTACATATAGTCAGCGTGTTAAAGATATTGCTTATTTCAAAGGAATTAACTCGGAACAACTAATTGGCTATGGTTTGGTTGTAGGCTTAGGTGGAACCGGTGATAGTTACAGATCAACTTTTACAGTTCAATCTGTAACAAGTATGTTAAAAAGATTTGGGATTACGGTTCCCGAAACAAATTTAAGAACACGTAACGTTGCTGCTGTTATGGTAACAGCAAAGGTAAGTAATCTGGCAAAAACTGGAACGGAATTCGATGTTTCAGTTTCTTCTCTTGGTGATGCAAAAAGTTTAATGGGGGGAACATTACTAATGACACCCTTATCAAAAGGTGACGGAAATGTTTACGGAATGTGCCAAGGAGCAGTATCTATAGGCGGATACGATATTAACACTAGCTCAGGAGGAAGAGTAGCAAAGAATCATGCACTAAGTGGTAGAATACCAAGCGGCGGTGTTCTGGAAAAACCAATCCTTGAAGATGGCTTTGTTCCTGAGGAGTTAAGTATCATTCTTAAAGAGCCTGATTTTACAACATCAAATTCAATTGCAGATTCTATTAACTCTGTGTTTGGCTCGGAAATAGCACAATCAGTTGATGGTGCAGAGATATCATTAACAATGCCTGATGATGGACAAACCAATTTAACCGAATTTTTAGCAAGAGTAGAATCCATACAAGTTGAAAAGGATGTTATTGCTAAAGTTGTATTAAATGAAAGAACTGGAACTGTAGTTGCGGGTTCAAATGTAAGAATTGCTCCGGTTTCTATTTCGCATGGTAGTCTAAATATTACGATAAAATCTTTTCCTATAATTTCACAACCATCGGCATTTTCGCAGGGACAAACAACAGTATTTAATAATCAAGTTCCAAGTGTTCAAGAAAATGAAACTGAACAAAGTACATACTCATTAGAAGGTGCATCGAATGCTCAGGAAGTAGCAGCTGCACTTAATTCTTTAAAAGTTTCACCAAGAGATATTATTGCAATTTTTCAAGCATTAAAGGAGGCTGGTGCTCTTACTGCAGAGCTTATAATAATGTAATATGAATAGTCTTGATTTAAAAATAACGAAACCCGAAGCTCATTTTAAAAAGCCATTAGTAAATGAAGGTAAGTATACTAATACAGACAAAAAAAAGCTGGCGAAAGCATCTAAAGAATTTGAATCTATGCTTACTACAATGATGATAAAAAGTATGACCAAAACAACAGACGGGCTTTTCGGTAAAGACAATTACGGAGGCGATGTTCTTGATGTTTTATTCGAAACTGAGATGGCAAATTTTATAACCCAAGCTAAGGGAATGGGTATTGCCGATAAAATATATAATAATATAACCGGCGAATCTCTTGCCTCTCTTTCGAAATTAGATAATAACAACTCTTTAAGAAGAGATGTTAAAATAAAGAGGGTTGAAAACGAATCAATTAATAAAAAGAATATTTCAACAAATGATAAAGCAATAAAAAGATTAGAAAAATATAAAGATATAATTGAAGAAGCCGCCAAAAAATATAATGTGGATGAGAAATTAATTAAATCGGTTATACTTACAGAATCTTCAGCAAAGGCTGAAGTTAAATCAAAAGCAAATGCCAAAGGACTTATGCAACTAATGGATTCCACTGCAACAGCAATGGGAGTTAAAAATCCATGGGATCCTAAAGAAAATATCCATGGCGGAACTAAATATCTTTCAAAATTACTCAATCTTTACAGTGGAAATAAAGATAAAGCCTTAGCAGCATATAATGCGGGAATGGGGAATGTAAAAAAATATAACGGTATTCCCCCATTTAAAGAAACACTAAATTATATAGAACGTGTTAACTTTTATTTAAATAATTTGGATTAAAAAATGAACCTACAAGAATTAATAACAGTACTGAAAAAACAAGAAAATAATTTAAATGATCTTCATAAAGTAATGTTAGATAAGCAAAACATTTTAATAAACGGAGATGATGAATTATTAAACACATCATTGATTAAAGAAGAAAAACTACTGTTAAAAATTCAATTAACAGAAGAAAACAGATTAGAAATCATGCAAAAGCTATTTGAAAAATATGAGATAGATCATGAAAGATATAAACTGGAAATATTAATTGAAGGTTTGAAAGACAAAGTTAATGATAAAATTATAAAAGGGATATTACTGATTGAGAAGAGAATTAAAAACATAATTAGCGAAGTAACAAAAGTTAATAGTCAAAATATGCTAGTAATTCAGCAATCAAGAAATTTAATAAATGAAACAATCCGCGCATTGATCAATTCAAGCAATAGATCAATAGTGGATAGGAAGGGATAAAATGCCTATTAATAGTGTGTTTAGTATAGCTAAATCAAGTCTCTTTGCACATCAACAAGCATTAGCCGTTACTTCTGCTAATCTTGCTAATGCAAATAATCCTGCATACACTAGGCAGGTTGTTATGTTTGGTAGTACACCGCCGGATAATAGAGCTACATTTTCGTTTGGTACCGGTGTTGCAGTTAATGATGTAATTAGATTAAGGAATAATGTAACTGATATTCAAATTAGAAATAATAATCAGAAATATTATGAAGCTGATAAAAAATCTATGGTATTAAAACAAGTTGAAACACTTTTTTCCGAACCTTCGGAATATGGATTATCGAATTTAATGACAACTTATTTTAATTCTTTTGATGAGCTAGCAGTTGATCCCCAATCAACTCCTTTAAGAACAAATGTTGTTCAATCTGCACAAGCTATTTCTGAGAAAGTTAAAAGCATTTATCAAGGAATTAAACAAACCCGGAGTGATGTTAGAGCGGATGCGAGAAATATAGTATCTACTGTTAATAAACTTGTCGAGCAGATTCATATTGCTAATAAACAAATTTATGAAGCTTCTGTAGTCGGTCAATATTCTAACGACTTGATTGATCAAAGAGATGCAATGTTAGATGAGTTAAGTCAATATGTTAATATAAATGTAAATATTGATGAGAATAATGTAGCGAATGTTTCTATTGGGGGTGTATTTGCAACTGATGGTTTGCACAATGTACAATTTAAGCTTACTCAGGAAGGAGAAAATCTTTATCTGGTTAATGAAGAAGGTTCTGGAAGAGTTTCTTTGAGTGGAGGATCGCTCAACGGCTTAATAGACCTTTTTAATGAAGAACTGCCAGGTCAAATTTCAGATTTGGAATCCATAATTAATGCGTTTATGGAAAATGTAAATGAAATTCATAGACAAGGTTATACTATTACAGATCCGCCGGAAACAGGACTTGATTTTTTTAGCGGGTTTGAAAATGGTGAACTGACGATTAATGAAGATATTGTTAATGACCCTTATAATATTGCAGTTTCTGAAGATGGAAGCAGTGGTAACAGCAAAATTGCTTTAATGATGGCAGAACTTAAAAACCAAGAGATATTAAACGGTAAAACATTATCCGATAACTATTCCGACTATATTAGCGGTATAGCGAATGAAATTAATCTTCAAGAGCAAAATGCAGAATCCTATTCCTTAGTTCTTAATCAGTTAAATTTACAAAAAATGGAATACTCGGGTGTATCTACTGATGAAGAAATGATTAACGTAATGCAGTACCAGAGGTCTTATGATGCTGCGGCGAAATTAATTAATGTTGCAGATGAACTTTTAGAAACTTTATTATCCTTGGTGTAAATTATGAGAGTACCAGACACAATACTACAATCTAACTTTTTAAGAACGCTGACACGTAATAAAAGTTCATTGGCTGAGATACAATATCAACTTACTACTCAAAGTAAGGTAAACAGACCATCTGATAATCCTCTAAGTAATTCAAGGATATTAAGGCTGCAAAATCAATTGAGTAGTATATATACATATAAAAGTAATATTACTTACGGTTCGTCAATGATAGATGATTCAATTTTATCTATTGAAAGCATGCAAGAAGAAGTGCAAAATATTTTGGTTGAGTTAACAAAATTAAATTCGGATGCAGTTAATAATGATCTTACTCCTTTTGCTGAAGGAATTGACGCCTCGTTGAATATACTGTTGGAACTTGCGAATAGTGATTTTAACGGACAATATAATTTTGCCGGAACAGAGAGTGGTACAAAACCGTTTTACTATGATGAAGCAAATAAAAGAGTAATTGTAAACCCAACAAGTATTGGTGGTGATAAATATGTGAAAATTTCATCAAGCATTACTCAAAAATTTAATATAAACGGAAAAGATTTATTTCAAAGTGTTTTTTCTCAAACAGGTAATTTAGATTCCTCAGCCGGGATTGGTGTTGCACAACCAACCAGTACAAGTATTTACGATGCAGAGGGAAATGAATACACGTTGAATATGAATTATACAATGACTGATACAAATACATACGAAATGACTTATTCGATTGTTGATTCTGATTCTAACGTAATTCAGACGGATACAATAAATGATATAAAATTTAATTCCGAAACCGGAAAGTTCGAATCAGTTGACGGTAGTAGTATAGGTGAAATACATATAGAAAACAGTGCGAATAAAATAGATTTTGTGATTGATCCTAATTCACTAAAAGAATCGGATTCAGCTGCAAATCTTACCGGAAGTTTAAATCAAAAGGCAGATATATTTAATACTTTAATTGCCATAAGAGAAAAATTATTAGCCGGAGAAAAACCGACTGCTGAACAAAGTCAGATGGTAGCAGATTTTAACAAACATCTTTTAAATGAACTGTCTTCAGCCGGAACAATATCAAATAAGCTTGATTCAACCGAAGCAATATTATTAAATAGAGAAATTGAAGTAACCGATTTGCTTTCAATGGAAAAGGATGTTGACGTTGCAAGAGCATTATTAGATTTAGAGAATGCACAATATGTTTTAGACCTAAGCTATAAAATATCATCTATGATTCTTCCCAGTTCTTTATTGGATTATATGTAATGTTAAAAAAAAGTGGAAGTCTTTACGGTTTATTATTAGGGATTGCAGCAATATTTGGTGCATATTTAATGGAAGGAGGTTCCTTCAAAGCCCTCTTTCTATTGCCTGCAATGGTAATAGTGTTTGGCGGAACTTTTTCTGCAACTATTATTGGTGTTGGGTTTGATAAATTCAAAAAGATATTTTCACTTATGAAACTTGCTTACTTTCCTCCCAAGTATGATATTAAAAAATTAATAGATGGATTTGTGAAAGTATCTATTAAAAGTCGGCAAGAAGGTGTTCTTGCAATTGAAGGGCAATTAAGTAAACTATTATACCCCTTTCCTAAAAAGATGATGCACTTTGTTATGGATGGAACTGATATCGATTTGCTTGAGAGTATAGCAATGGGAGAAATGAAAGCAATGCAGGGGAGACATTATACATATATTTCCATCTTTAATAAAATGGGGGGTTATGCTCCTACAATGGGAATAATAGGTACGGTTATGGGATTAATAATGACCTTAGCAAATGCTGGTAAAGATCCTAATACATTAATACATAGTATTGCTTCTGCATTTATTGCAACTTTATGGGGAATATTTAGTGCAAATTTACTTTGGTTACCAATAGCGGATAAATTAAAACAATGTCACTTAGACGAAAAATACATGATGGAAGTATCCTTAGAAGGAGTTATGGCAATTCAGAGTGGAGAAATTCCCTCGATAGTCAAATCTCGCTTGATGAGCTTATTGCCTCAAAAAGAACAAAACGTAATAGGCATCAAGTAGAAGAAGATATTTTTGAAAAATCTGAAGAAGCTAATGCTGAAAGGTATCTTTTAACATATGCCGATTTAATTACTCTTTTGTTAGGATTATTTATTATTCTTTATGCCGTATCTAATGTGGATACTGCTAAATATGATAAGATGATGAAAAATTTAGGTGAATATTTTGGAAACGAAAACTTTGCAAATGAACAATTTAAAAGTAATTATTTGGATTTATCTGATGGAAAAGAAAATTTAAAAACATCAATACAGAAATTTATTGATGAGTATGATTACTCTAATAATATCAGATTAATGGAAAATGAAAGAGGAATTGTAATAAGTATAATGGATAATATATTGTTTGAATCCGGGAAAGCAAAACTATCGGAGGAATCGAAACCGATTTTGGCTAAAATGGCGCAACTATTAAAAACATTACCAAACGATATAAGAGTTGAAGGACATACGGATAATGTACCAATTAATACACCTGAATTTCCCTCTAATTGGCACTTATCTATAGCAAGAGCAACAAATACTGCTTATTATCTTATGAGGGATCAGGGACTTAATCAGGAGCGAGTTTCAGTTGTTGGTAATTCAGAATTTAAACCTTTAACAGACAACAACACTCCTGAATCAAGGGCACTAAATAGAAGAGTAGATATAGTAATTTTAAATAAATAAGAGATATAAATGAAACTTAAAAACGAACAATTCGGTGAATTTGAATTTGATGATGAATCAATAATCAATTTTAAAGAAGGATTATTAGGATTTGAGGAACTAACAGAATTTGTTTTAGTTTCGGAAAAAGACGGATTCTTTTCTTGGTTAACTTCAGTAGACCAGCCGGAAATAATATTTCCTCTATTTGCAATTAATTTATTGCAAGAAGAGTATAAAACAGATGAAAAATATATACCTTTCGGAATTGTTAAGTTGGATAAATCACCAGAAAATATTACAATTAATCTTAAAGCACCGGTTTTTATTGATCATGAATCTAAAACAGGATACCAAAGAATAATAGATAATGATGAATACCCGGTTAACTATCCACTATTTGCAAATAAAGAAGAAAACTAAAATGCTAATTTTATCAAGAAAAGAAAATCAAAAAATTAGAATTGGGAATGATATTGTATTAAATATTATTTCCATTTCGGAGAACAATGTTCGTATAGGAATCGAAGCTGATAAAACCGTTAAAATCTATAGAGAAGAAGTCTACAATTCAATAAAAGAGCATAATAAAAATGCAACTGATAAGGTTAAAGAACAGTTCCCATATAATTTAAAGAATCTGAAGATCAATAAAATTGAGAAAAATGCAGAAAAAAAATAATATAAAAGTCTTAATTATTGATGATAATCTTTCGATACTACAATACCTAAAAACTGTTTTTGAAAGATATCAGTTTGAGGTTAAAACAAGCACAAACGGTTATGAAGGATTACAAGATGCAGCCGAATTTAGACCTGATATAATATTTTTAGATTTGATGATGCCTAATATTGACGGAATCAAGATGCTGAACCTTAAAAAGGTGCTTAGCGATATTAAAGATATTCCGGTAATCGTTATTAGTGCAAATGCAGGCAGGAATAATGTGCTGGCAGCAATGGAAGCCGGAGCTGATAGAGTATTGGCGAAACCAATTAATGTTAAACTATTAAGAGCTGCTGTAAACGAACTAATTGGTGGAGATAACTTTAAGGTTACTAATGGGTTCAATAATAAACAGTCTCAAATAATTGAAGAAAATAGCGAAAATATATTAGAAATTTATCAAAAATTTGATGAGTACTTAGATACTTTTTTAACTGCAGTAAACAATAGAGATTCTAGTTCGATAAAAAAAATTAGTTCTATGTTAAATGAATATTGTACAAGTAATTGCAGTTCTGAAATTTCGTTTATGTTAAAAGAAATTGAAGGCAGAGACTTTACAAAACCTTCTGATTGGATGTTTGTAGAAATGAAAATAAAGCAAATAGAACAAAAGTTGAAAAAAAAAATTACTAACTAAATAGATAAAAATTATGTTTATTATTATTGGAGCAGTTGTTGTTGTTGCAAGTTTAATAGCTGGATTCTCGATGGCCGGCGGTCATCTCGCTGTACTAATTCAAGTCTCAGAATTTGTTACAATTGGTGGTGCAGCAATTGGAAGTTTACTTATTTCCGCCCCGTTGGATCAAATAAAAAAGATTATGGGAGCAATTCCTAAAGCAATTAGTCATAAAGGACATACAACGGCTGATAATCTTGCTTTATTAAAGGCTTTATATGAACTATTCCTGTTAGCGCAAAGAGATGGTTTGCTGGCAATTGAAAAACACATAGAAAATCCCGAAGAAAGTGAAATATTTAAATCAGATGAAAAATTAGTTAAAAATACAAAAGCTATAACTTTTTTATGTGATACCTTAAAAGTTATGCTTTCGGGTGGTGTTCCTCCCCATGAAGTTGAAGCATTGATGGATATTGAAATTAAAACTTTTAAAACAGAATCTCATCCTACACACGCGCTTCTTTCAAAACTTGGTGATGCATTCCCTGCATTAGGGATTGTTGCAGCTGTACTTGGTATAATTGTTACTATGGGCAGTATAAATGATGGTGCGGAAGCAGTTGGACATCATGTTGCAGCCGCTTTGGTAGGAACGTTTCTCGGTGTACTTTTATCTTATGGTTTTGTTGGTCCCTTAGCTACAAATATTGAGCACATGCTAGAATCTGAGGCAGAGTACTTGGAAACAATAAAAGAATGTGTTATTTCATATGCAAAAGGAAACCCTCCTATTGTAGCAGTTGAAGTTGGAAGAAGAACATTACATTCGGATGCAAGACCGTCATTTTCTGAATTGGAGAATTATCTAAGAGGAAAGAGTGAATAATGGCTGAACAAGAAAATAATGATCAACCGATTATAATAAAAAAAGTAGTTGCTGGTGGGCACGGTCATCATGGAGGAGCTTGGAAAGTGGCCTATGCTGATTTTGTTACAGCAATGATGGCATTATTTATTGTACTATGGATTTTAGGTCAAGATGATTCTGTTAAAGCTAATATTGCAGGCTATTTTAATGATCCAACCGGTTTTGGTGTTGGAAACGGACCGAGTGTATTAGAAGGACCAGGGAAGAGAAGTATGGACCCATCAACTCTAACTCCAATGCAAAAGAAAAAGTTAGAGCAGGAACGTTTAGAATTAATGGGTGATGATTTGATGAGAAATTTACAAAATGCAGAATTTAAAGAATTGGTTGATCAAATTGAAATGGAAATTACAGATGAGGGATTGAGAATTGAAATTATGGAATCGGCTAATGATGCTTTTTTTGAAGTAGGTACAGCACATCTTAAAAAAAGTGCCTCAGAAATTTTAGATGTAATAGGAAAACAATTATCAGAAATTGATAATAAAATTGTAGTAGAAGGACATACTGACGGGCGACCTTTCTCAAATGGTTTAGAAGGTTATTCCAACTTTGAGTTGAGTACGGATATAGCAAACTCTGCTAGAAGAGAATTATTAAGAAGTGGAGTAAAAGAAAATCAGATTGATGAAGTACGTGGTTATGCTGATAATAGACTTAGAAACCCTGATAATCCCTATGATGTTGTAAACAGAAGAATAAGTATTATTGTAAAATATTCTAATTAAATACAGTAAAAAACATGTTAACTCTCTGTATAAAGTGGACAAAATCCTAAAAATTACTTACCTTCACAAAGTTTCTAAAAAATATTGCTTACCAATTAACTGTAGTCAAAGCAAACTATGAACAAAGACGATAAAATATTAATTGTTGAAGATGAAGAAGATTCCAGGTTTATATATGAACGTTTATTAACTAAAGATGGTTATAATATAAAAACTGCAGAAAATGGTGATGAAGCACTATCTATTATTGATAAATTTAAACCAAAAGTAATTCTTGCTGATTGGACGATGCCTAAATTAAACGGGATCGAACTCTGTAACATTGTTAAAAGCAAAGAAGAATATAAGTTGATATACTTTATTCTGTTAACAGCAAGAACATCATTAAGAGATAGAGTTGAAGGATTAGATACTGGAGCTGATGATTATTTAGTTAAACCAATTGATAATCAAGAGTTGGTTGCCAGAATAAGATCAGGAATAAGAATTC
This sequence comes from Bacteroidota bacterium, assembly GCA_024275455.1. Classification (GTDB taxonomy): domain Bacteria; phylum Bacteroidota; class Ignavibacteria; order Ignavibacteriales; family Melioribacteraceae. The sequence goes on from JAJRZB010000513.1 coordinate 10,322, forward strand.
ACAACTTACAGAATGAACTTAAAAGCATTGAACATAATAAGGCAGTTGTAGAACTTGCTTGTACAATAGGCCATCAAATTAATAACCCGCTAAGTAGTTTAATGATGTCGTTAAATTCCTTAAAAGATGAAATTGACCAAAATAAAGAAGATATAAAAGACGATTTATTTATAATGGATGAATCAATAAAAAGAATACAAGAATTTGTAAAAGCCCTTCAAAAACTACAAAGTTCCGAAGTAATGGATTATGCACTTGATAAAAAAATGATAAAAATATAAATACTTAGTGCCTCTGGAAAATTAAAAATATTATGATATTTTTATCTGCTACAGTGATCTTCACTCCTCAGAATATCCCGATCCTTTTAATTACTCAGAGGTTTTGTTTATATATTACTAATCGAAATCTTAAATTTACTCGTTCAACCAATCTTTTTATCCTTATTTGAATAACAATTCTCTAAACTAATTTACCATATTTCGGTTAAACAATAAAAGCCTTGTACCGATAATGAAATTAGGTGAGTTATGTTGGATAAAATTTTAAATATTAATCCGCAAGAAAAATATAAAAGCGGTTCTAAAATTACGGCGAGTCAGCTTTATTCTGTTAATCGTCATGAACATGATAGACATCGCTCAAAGGATTCTGCATTATTTTCACCTTTGGCAAAACTGATGTCGAAAATGAATTGGAAAATCTTAAGTGTCCAATTTACTTCCGAAGATGAACTGCTTTTCCATTTCTTAATTAATAACATTGAGTTTATTACGGTAATAAATTTTAAGGAGTTATACACTAGCTCAAAACAAAAGTTTACGCTAATTAAAAGTGAAAAAAAGAATAATAAAGAAACAAGCTATAAGGTTAATTTGGAAGTTGAGAAAGATAACATTGCAATACTAAATAAACCGGAATATCTAAATACAGATTCGATTGATGAACTATATGAAAGGATAATTAATAGAGCAATTTACAGAGATAATAATATTACAGAACCGTACATTTTAGGTGAAATTGTTAGTGATTTGCAAGAAAATCTCAATCTTGAATTCAATAATATTTTAAAAGCAATTTATACTTATATCTCCGCTAGAGGTAATGGGAGAATAAAAAATAACTTTATCCTAAAAACGCATAAAAATATTCCGATTATTATCAACAAAGTATCTATTATTTATGCAGAATAAATGAATTCTAAAGTTAATCTTACTACAGTATATTTTAATCTAGACATTATAAATAAATTCGAAACATTCGAAGAGATTCCGTCTACAAAACCTCTTCTTCTTGCTAATCGCAATGGAGAAATACTGTATTCCAATTCTTCCCTTAAAAATGAATATAAACTTAGTGAAGGAAGTAATCTTTTTAATTTGAAAACTGAACCCGATTTTAGGTCACTTTTTGATAATCTGGTAAATTCAAAGCTTTTTAATTTTGGTTGTGATTTGCTTATTAATATTGAAGGGGGGTTGTATGAAAGTTATCTTTTAAATATTTAGCGGATTATTTTTAAAGATGAAGATTTCTTTTTGGTTTTTATAGATTCGCAAGATAATAAAGAGAGACTGAATAAAAAGTTAAACACATATAACTTTGCTTTGGAATCTGTAAATGTAGGTGTGCTAATAGCAGATAATAATACTAATGTTAAGTTTATTTCTACATCATTTGAAAAAATACTTAATATAAAACTTGAACAAGTTTTTAATAAAAAGATTCCTGAACTATTTAAAAAACATTTGTCAGATTTTGAAATAGATGAATTAGAAGTTGCATTGCTCAATCAAAAAAAATGGGTTAAAGTAATATCAGATATATCAAATGACGGGGATGTAAGCTATAAAGAATTTAGACTTAACTTTATAAAAAACAGTGCATTGGAAACGGATAGTTTTATCATAACTGCAAATGATATTACTGACCATATAAATCAAACACGTTTATTGAAAAAATCGGAGCGGAAACAAAAATCAATAATTAATAATATTTCCGACCCGATTCTAATTATTAAAAGAGAAAAAAGAAAACTTGTTTTTGATAATGCAAATGAGAGTTTTTATAAAAATATTGTCAAAAATATAAACGAATCCAAAAAAATTAACCTTGATAAAAATTTACCCCCAGATTTTTACAAGCAAATTAAAAATGCAATAACCGATCTTGAAAATGAAAAAAAAATACACACTCAATTTCATTATCATTCAGCGTTAAACAACAAAAGGTATTTGGGCAAAATTGCTTACACAGATGATAATTTTGATAACAGCAGATTATTTATTATCAATATGACCGATATAACTGAACAATTTGAAATTGAAAAAAGATTAAGGGAAGCATATAAAAAAGAAATGAGTTTGAATAAACTAAAGTCAACATTTTTAGCAAATATGTCTCACGAAATTAGAACTCCGCTTAATGCAATTGTTGGTTATTCGGATTTATTGGAAGATGATGTAAAACAAATGAATTATGAGTCATCCACACAAATGACTACTTTTTTAAAGGAAGGTGTAAATCGCTTGCTCAAATTAGTTGATAATATTGTTGAAGTATCACTATTGGAATCCGGAAATGAAGATATTAAACTGGAATCAGCTAATTTAAATGAGATTATTAATTCGAATAAAAAACTTTGGATTGAAGAAGCTAAATCGAAAAATTTAAGAATTCACTTCGATCTTGTTAATGAAGAAATTTATGCGAAAATTAATGCTGAGAAATTGGACAAAGCAGTTAAAGAAATAGTAGATAATGCAATTAAGTATAATGTTGAAAATGGATCTGTTAAAATTACTACATTTAAAGAATCCAATAGAGTTTCAATTCAAGTATCCGATACCGGCATAGGTATTGAGAAAGAAAGTTTAACAAAAATATTTAAAATCTTTTCTCAAGTGGAAGATATGGGATATACAAGAAAATATGAAGGTGCCGGACTCGGGCTTTCCCTTGCTAAAAAGCTGATTTCTTATATGAACGGAAAAGTAAACATTTTAAGCAAACCTAACGAAGGAACAGTAATTACCGTTTCTTTCCCACAAGAATAAAAAAAACAAAAATTTAGCA
>JAJRZB010000514.1 GCA_024275455.1 Bacteroidota bacterium
CTAATAGTTTTAATCGACTTGACTCATCTTTTCAATTTCTTTAATAATCCCTTTCAGCATTGAAGGAACAATTAATTTATGGAATGGTTTTACAAATAAAAAATAAAGCTTGCCCAACCAATTATTGAACTTAACGGTAGTTGAGATTATTAAGCTTTTTTTTAAAGATTCAGTATCTCCTAAAAATAAAGAAACTCTAAAATTCAAATGCTTATCATCTTCTCCCAAGATTAGTTCATTATCGGTTTTGCCAAATACTTTAAATAAACCAAGCTGCTCTCCAATTTCCCCTTTGAAATCTTTAAGTATTTCTTCTTTGTTTTTTGTTTCACCACTTGTTTTTAAACCGAGAAACGAAACTATCCGATCTCTAAAATTTAGCAGATCCTCAATCCATTTTGGTGATGAAGAGAAAAACGCTTTCCCAACCATTAAAGAGTTAATGTTATGTTGGTTATTATTTATTATAGATTTATAGCTATCCGAATAATCATACACTGTTTTTGCTAAAACTGAATTACTTGGAAGCTTTACTTTTTCTGTTTTCATTTAAGTGTGAAATATCTATTTACATTATTTTTATATTCAAGGTAAGAATTACCGTGTACGGTTTCTAAATACTTTTCTTCCTCGGAAATCATTTTATGAAATATAATAACCAATGTTATATACATTATAAATAGTATTGGAGAAGGAAATATCAGAATATATCCTAAAATCAGTATATCGTAAGAAAGAAAATAGGGATTTCTACTTAGCCGGAAAATTCCCGATGTGACCAATTTTGTTTTCTGGTCATATTTAATTCCTACTCTCCAAGAATTTTTCATGGCAATCAAAGCAGCCATTCCAATAAGAAATCCAATTGTAATAAGTACAAAACCAATTAATTTAATTATCTCGTATCTAATTAGATTAACCTCTAAAATCCATGTTGGCTTTAATATTATCAAACGCAACAAAATTAATACATATATAAATGTTGATAACAACACAGAAGCAGTAAGTTTTTTCGATTTTCATCTTATTGATAATCCGGTTGATAAATAAGTTTTAATATTCCTAATAGCAAAAGCTAAAATGAAGAATAAGAGTATTAATCCTAAATATATTTTCTCAATCATTATTATACAAACCTCTGAGAAATTAAAAAATTACACAGCGAATAAAGTTGAGTTTGAATAACAAGCTATAAGCTAAATTTAACTCTACTTCTTATGATAGTTTTATCAATTTTTCAGAGGTTTTAATATCATTTATTCAAAATAATTTGAGTATTCGGTTAAATGTTTTTTTAATTTGTCAAAACTGGCTTTACATGTATTTAAATCAGAAGAGCCGAGACTATCAAATAAATCTTTCATTTGGACCAAGTAGTTATGTAATTGATCATGTGCTGCTCCGTCCATAGTACATTTTGTAAGAATAGAAGAGAATTCCGCTTTAAGAGAATCATTTAATTTAGCATAAGCATCTACTGTTTCTTTATCAGAAAATGAATCCATTATTCTTATCATGTTGTTTATTCCCGTGGTTGTTTCAGGATTCGCTTTCCACAATTTACCATCATTTAATTTTACGGTTAATTCACTTCCGTGCTCATGTTCTTCGGTCTGTTTAGTTTCGGAAGGTTCGTGATTTTTCTCTGATTTATCACCACATGTCGTTAAAAGTAGCGTGAATATAAGTAAAACAAATATTTTAATGATTTTTTTCATAACATTCCCTTTTAGTTAATTTTCTAATTGCATAGTCGTAATATAAATATTGTAGTAATTATTGTTTCAATTATTTTAAAATAATAGACTTATGATTATGGAGTTAATCAATTGCCCGTGCTACATAAAAAATGAGAGTTTAAATAAGTAATTTCCCTGAGAAACCGAGACAATAAAATTATTCCTGAACTCATTGATTGATTGGAGACTTATAGAAAGCTAAAATGGCTTATTTGAAATTCTCATATTATCAATAAGTAATACACACCCTATTGGTGTAGCAGTAACACCAACTTCAAGCACATTTTGAATTGAATTGTAAGTTGGTAAATTAATACCTGTTGCAGAAATTACTTGAACATCGTCTTGCCATAATTCAATAATGCCATCATTTTCATTGCTGTATTTTAAGTGGAGTTTAACAGTAAACCATTGGTTAAGTGGGATAGATATCCCCGTATTTTGAGTATAACTAATTTTAGCTCCAAATTTATTTTCA
>JAJRZB010000074.1 GCA_024275455.1 Bacteroidota bacterium
AAATCGGCTGAGAGAGTTAAAGATAAGACTATTGAATTATTGAGTAAGAGGAAGTAAGATATATGCCAACCATTGAAACAGCCATAATTCTAGCTGCCGGAAGAGGAAGACGTTTATTAGAGCTAAGTTTAGAAAAACCTAAACCGATGACAGCAATAAACAATGTTACAATTATTGAAAACCTAATTGATAAGATTGTAAACAGCAATATTAAAAGAGTAATTGTTGTTATTGGTTACCATGCAGATAAATTAAAAAAACATATCAGCGAGCAGTTTTCTGAAAAAGCTGAATTGATTTTTATTGAAAATGAAATTTATGAAACTACAAATAATATATATTCTCTTTATCTCGCAAAGGAATATATGAATAATGGATTCTATCTTTTTGAGGCGGATGTTTTTTGTGAAAATGGAATTGTAAAAGATTTGGTAGACAATAAAAATGAAAATATAATTTGTATTGACGGTTTTACTGATGAAATGAATGGAACAGTAGTTGAATTAAATGAGAATTCATTTGTAAAACAAATGTTTCTAAATAAAGATCAGTCAGAGGGATTTGAATTCCGTAATAAGTTCAAAACACTAAATTTTTATAAGCTATCAAAGAAACTTGTTAAAGATTTTTTTATTGATAGAATGGAAAGTAATATAAATAGTAAGAATGTAAATTCATATTACGAATGGATAATTCAAGAAGCAATAAATAGCGGTTATTTATTTTATGGACAAAAAGCCGGTAACAATAAATGGTGGGAAATTGATACTTATGAAGACTTATTAAAAGCGGAAGCCATCTTTAAAGAGCTTAAGGAAAGAAACTAAAACAAATCTCCTCATTTGATAACATATTTTGAATCAGTATATTTATCACTAAAATTACACACTTATAGTAAATTGTTTTCGAGTAATTACTACAATGCTAAAGTTAAGATAATAACTGCTGGAAAAGTGATTTATAAATCTGCGCAGATCATAACAATCTGTGTTCTATTAAGAGCTTAGTAAACAAAAATTTTTGTGAATACATATAAAAGAATATTATCCTTTGTTACTCCTTACTGGAAACATCTGCTGGTTGCAATAATCTGTACTTTTTTCTTCTCAATTTTGCACGGAGCCTCTGTTTATTTGTCTATCCCGTTACTCGATACACTTTTTCAGCAAACAAGCGGCGAAGTTACTACTAATAAAATTTCTGAACAGCCAAATGTGGGAGAAACATCCTCATTTATACCGGATTGGGTTACTGAGTTTGGACAAGACGTATCAGATACTTTTCATAATTATATTTTTACCGGAGATATATCAGAAATTCTTTTGAAGATAAGTTTGTTAATTCTTCTCTCATTTTTAGGGAAAAGTATATTTGGATATTTACAAGCATATTTCCTGGTTTACGTTCAGCAAGGTGTAATTAAAGATATTAGAAATCGGGCATACTTCCATCTGCACAAATTACCAATGAGCTATTTTAAAAATGAACGTACCGGTGATTTAATGTCAAGAATTATTCATGATTCCTACATAATACAAAACGGTATCTCCGATGTTTTTATAAGTTTGGTAAGAGAACCTTTAACAATTTTTGTGTTTACTATTATTGCAGTTTCTATAAGCTGGAAGCTGTTTATGTTTTCATTGATTATTCTTCCGCTATCGATATTAATTATTGGATGGATAGGAATTATCGTTAGAAAGCAGACAACCCTTATGCAGCAGCAAATGAGTAGAATATCAACTCTTCTGCATGAAACAATTTCCGGGGTTAAAATAGTTAAAGCTTTTGGAATGGAAAAATTTGAGAACAATAAATTTAAAAATGAAACTCTAAGATACTTTAGAATTATCCTTAAAATTATGAGGATAAGAAATATTGCTTCTCCGGCAACAGAGCTAATAGCAGTTGCTGTTGGTGTTGTTATTATTTACTATGGAGGCTTTTTGGTTTTGGTAGAAAAAACTCTTAAAGCAAGCGAATTTTTAGGTTTTCTTTTTGCCGTTTTCCAAATGATTCCTCCAATGAAAAAAATGGCGACAATAAATAATAAAATTCAAGAATCGATGGCAGCCGGAGATAGAATATTTGAAATATTAGATACGGAACCTTCAATTAAAAATATTGCAAATCCTATTGTAATTAAAGATTTTAATAATAAAATTGAATTTAAAAATGTTTCATTCAAATATGATAACTCAGACGAACTGATTTTAGATAATATTTCAGTTGAAGCTAATAGAGGTGAAATTATAGCATTGGTTGGCGGAAGCGGTGCCGGAAAAACTACTTTCGTTGATTTAATACCAAGGTTTTACGATCCTATTTCCGGGGCAATATATATTGATGGAATTGATATAAAAAATATTGAACTAAACAGTTTGCGACGGTTAATGGGCATTGTTACTCAAGAGACTGTTTTATTTAATGAATCAGTAAAAAATAATATTGCGTATGGCTTGGGAGAATATCCTGAAGAAAAAATTATTGAAGTTACTAAAATTGCTAATGCTCATGAATTTATTGAAAATTTACCGGACGGGTATAATACAATTATCGGTGAGCAAGGGACAAAACTTTCCGGCGGACAAAGGCAGAGAATATCCATTGCCCGTGCATTGTTAAAAAATCCTCCGATTATGATTTTTGATGAAGCAACTTCTGCTCTTGATAATGAATCGGAAATGCTTGTGCAAGAAGCTATTGAACGATTGATGAAAGAGAGAACAACTTTTGTTATAGCACACAGATTAAGTACAATTAGAAATGCTGATAAAATAATTGTTATGGAGAAAGGTAAGATAGTTCAGCAAGGTAAGCATGAGCAGTTATTGCTCGATGAAAACGGAATCTATAAAAAATTATACGAACTTCAGTTTAGGGATATTACTTAAAATTAAATAAATTACAATCCTATGAAAATTGGCATAACACCACATTATTTAAAAGAAGATATTTTCGAATTTATAGATTCGTTCATTTCAAAACTAAATGATGCGAAAATTGATTATATTTTTAGCAAATCTGTAAAAAAGATTAAAAAAGCTCCCAAAGGATTCTGGGACAACCATGTTCTTTACGAAGATGATCGATTAGCACATAATTGTGATGCCATTGTTTCAATAGGCGGTGATGGTACTCTTTTGCAAGCAGCTTATAATTCAAGAGAATCCGGAACTCCTTTAATCGGGGTAAACTTTGGTAAATTGGGTTTTCTGGCTGACTATGATACTAATAAAATTGATGAACTTGTAAAATATTTAAAGAACGGTAATTTTATTCTTGAAAAAAGAAATGCTTTGGATGCTGTTTGTTTATCAGAAGAATCAGATAAACTTTATGCAATTAATGATATTGTTATCGATAGAGGAAAGTATCCTAAAATGATTGAGATTACTATTGAGATTGATGATGAATATGTTGCTACATTTTCTGCGGATGTAATTATTATTGCAACGCCAACCGGTTCTACAGGTTATTCATTGTCTACCGGTGGACCAATTGTAAATCCCCAAACACAGTCGATTACTCTTAGTCCTATTTCGGCTCACACTTTAACAATGCGTCCTTTGGTAATTTCCAGTAACCAGAAAGTTGTTATTAAAGCAAACTCACCTCATAAAAATGTTGAAGTAATTTGTGATGGACAAAGAGTAAATTATTTTAAACCTACTGCAATTATTGAAATAAAAAAAAGTAAATATGATTTGAAATTATTACATAATAAAGAAAAAACTTACTTTGAAATTCTTAGACGAAAACTTTATTGGGGTTTAGACCTTAGAATTGCAAATAATGGTGGAGAAGGATTAAAATGAAATATCTAATTATTATTATACTTTTATTTAATATCAATATAAATGGACAAAATTGTAAATTGATAAAAGATAATAAATCGGGTAAAACAATGTTAGTAGGTATAACGCAAAGAGAAGCATTTCAAGATACAAGTTTTGCATGGTGGTTTAACTCCGAATATATGAATTATGATGTTGATACTAATACAATAGCAGAAGCTGCTGAAAAATTCTCTGACAAAAACATTAAAATTGTAATGGGAACTTGGTGCAGCGACAGCAGAAGGGAAGTGCCGAGAGTTCTTAAGATACTTGATTTTATTAACTTTCCGGAAGATAGCTTGACAATTATAAATGTTGATAGAAATAAAAAAGGCAATGGTAACGAAGTTGAAAATTTGGATATAGAGTTAGTGCCAACAATTATTATTTACAAAAATGACATGGAAATTGGAAGAATTATTGAAACTCCACAGGAAACTTTGGAGAAAGATTTAATTATAATTGTTGAATAGTTAGTGAAATTATTATGTCTATTTAAGAATAGTATTCTCACTTAATCCTTCTACTTAAAAAAATAGTAGCGTACGATTTTATAATTATTCCTCTCTGCGTAAAATTAATTATTCCGTAAAAAAAATGTAACACAATCTTAACATCTCTTTAACCATTCTGTAATATTCTATACCTACTTTTCTAACAGTACAATAAATATTTTAACCAAAGAAGGAAAAAAAATGAAAAAAATCTTAGTTGCAATATTAATTTCAACTGTATTAATCTCATGTAGTAGCAATGAGGATAGCAGTAGGAATGCTCAAAACAAAAATTCCAAGTCGGTTAGTATTTCCGGTGCCGGAGCAACATTTCCATTACCGTTTTACAATTTGGCAATTAAAAACTATATTAAAAAGAAAGGTACTTTAGTTACTTACGGTGGTATCGGATCCGGAGGCGGAATTAGAAGTCTAAAAGATAAGGTTGTAGATTTTGGTGCAACAGATGCATTCTTAAGTGAGAAAAAGGAGGCAGCTATGCCCGCAAAAATTATTCATATACCAACATGTATTGGTGCGGTGGTAATAGCTTATAATGTTCCCGGTATTGATGACTTGAAATTATCAAATCAAAATCTTGAAGAAATTTTTATGGTAAAAATAAAAAAATGGAACGATGACAGATTAAAAAAATCCAATCCGGATATTGAATTACCCGATAAAAATATTACTTTTGTACATCGTTCGGATGGTAGTGGTACAACATACATATTTAGCGATTATATGAGTAAAATAAGCAAGAATTGGGAAGAAAAAGTTGGTAGAGGTAAATCATTAAAATGGCCTGTTGGTATTGGTGCAAAAGGGAACCCAGGGGTTGCGGGAACAATTAAACAGACAGTCGGATCTATAGGATATATTGGTTCGGAGTTTGCATTTGCACAGACAATATCATTTGCCAAAGTAGAAAACAGTTCGGGTAAATTTATTGAACCAAATCTTAGCTCTATTAGTGCAGCAGCAAAGGGCGAAATACCGGAAAATACAAAAGTAATGTTAACAAACTCATCCAATCCGGATGCTTATCCGATAAGTGGTTTTACTTGGCTGATTATTTATCAAGAACAAAATTACAATGGGAGAAGTAAACAACAGGCTGAAGAAACACTAAATTTTTTATCATGGATAATTAACAAAGATGCTCAAAAATTGGCTCAACAAGTTCATTATGCTCCATTACCGGAGAAAGCTGTAATGCAAGCTAAAAAGATTTTACAAACTGTAGTTTATAATAATGAACCGATATTAAAATAAGAGTTATTGTTGAATAGCGAAAAAATAACAAAGCTGATTTTATTTTCGGCATCTTTAATTATTATTTTTATTTTACTCGGAATGGTGTTTTCCTTAATTGATGGTGCCGTTCCGGTATTTAAAAAATTTGGGATGGGATTTTTATTTTCTTCCAAGTGGAATCCTACAGAAGGAAGAGAAGAATATGGAGCACTGCCCTTTATTGCCGGAACTTTAATCACTTCGATTATTGCGTTGATAATTTGTTTTCCGCTGGCTTTCTCAACCTCACTTTTTGTTGGTGAATATTATCGTGGGACAAAACTTGCTAAACTAATTGGAACTCTAGTTGATATGTTAGCAGGAATTCCATCAATAGTCTACGGTCTTTGGGGATTTTATGTGTTGCGCCCTTTAATTGTAGATTTGGGATTTAATTCGCAAGGGTATGGTGTTTTTACATCAGGTTTAATTTTAGCTATTATGATTATTCATTATTCAACTTCAATTTCTACGGAAATTATTTCTATGGTTTCTAACGATTTGAAAGAAGCAGCTTACTCTCTTGGAGCAACTAGAAAAGATGTCATTTTTAATGTTATAGTTCCGAATGCTAGTTCCGGAATTTTTACAAG
>JAJRZB010000515.1 GCA_024275455.1 Bacteroidota bacterium
TCCCAACCCCAAACATGAAGTGAAGGATCTATAAGATGGTTGTTACGGGTTATAGTAATTTCCTGCATCTTAATCTCCTATGTTAAATAATATATATTCGGTTTAGTTCCGGCTTCCGGAATTAATGAATGATGTCTTCGTGACTTTAGCAACTCGCTAACTTTACTATTGGGATCATCAAAATCTCCGAAATACATACAGTGAGTTGGACAAACAGATACACACGCCGGGTCTTCCCCTTTTTCAACTCTATGAATACAGAAAGTACATTTATCAACATAACCTTCAGGGTGTACATACCTTGCATCATAAGGACATGAAGCTATGCATGCTTTACAACCAATACATTCGTTATGATTAACAAGAACAACTCCGCCAACATCATGAAAGTGACTTGCTCCTGTAGGACAGCAAGAGACGCAAGGTGCATCAGTACAATGGTTGCATCTTTCTGTTCTTATTTCTAATTCAATAGTAGGAAATTTACCGTTAGCTTCTGTAGTTACCCAATCTCTACAAAATCCTTCCGGTACATTATTTTCTGCTTGGCAGGCAATTACACAATCTTGGCAGCCTACACATTTGGTAGTATCTATTACCATTCCATATCTTGCCATGTTATGCCTCCAGCTCAATTGTTACAAAATTTACATTCATACCTGTTCCACCCATAATTGGATCTGTTTTATATTTTGTTATTAATTGTGAATCACTAGCACCTTTATGGAATGTCTTTCTATACATTTTTGACCGTTGTCCGAAACCATGAACCATGTAAACACAATCTGTTCTAATTCTCTCTGTTGCTTTAACTTTTACTTTATTACTAATAATTCCATCTTGATTTTTTAATTTAACATACTCACCACTTTTTAATCCCATTCTTCTTGCAACATCTATGTTCAACCAAACTTCGTTTTCTTCCATCATACCGGAGAGATATCTGTTTGATTGTGTTTTACTGAATGTGTGCACCGGTGCTCTACCGAACAACAATCTAAAATATCCTGCCGGGGGTTCTTCCGGTCTTGTAAATTTTGGTACCGGATCAAATCCCTTTTCTTTTAATTGCATTGAGTAAAATTCAATCTTACCTGAAGGAGTATAAAATTCGGGATCTTCTCCCTTACCAAAATAAATAGGTTCTTTTTCTCACTTAACTACACCCTTCTTTTTAAGTTCTGCCAAACTTAGTCCGGCTGCTTTAAGTCTTGTATCTAAATATTCTTCAATATTTTTCCAAGGGAAATAGTGACCAAGTCCTAATTTATTAGCAAGCATTTTAGCAATCCACCAGTTAGGCTTTTGATCATTAGGAGCTTCAACAACAGGTTGGCGTAATGAAACAAAACTCTGTCTAAATAATGGAGTATTCAAATCATCATACCTTTCCAGATAAACAGATTCGGGTAATACGACATCGGCGTAACCGGCAATTTCACTCGGTACAACATCAACAACTACCATCAAATCTAGCTTTTGAATTGCTTCAATAGTTTCTTGAGTATTAGGAAGTGACTGTGTTAGATTTGTACCGTAAACGAACCAACCCTTAATCGGGTAAGGATTTTCAGTAAGTGTAGCATCCCTTAGTCCTGTTGATAATTTTTCCCCTTCAGCAAACGGATATTTGTGATGAGGATTATCAGCAGCACCTTTTTTAGATTTTGGATATTTAGGGTATGGATATTTAGGGACACTTAACTTTGCGGGATTATACAGCCCTCCTTTTTGCCCCCAGTTGCCCATTAAAGCATTTAGAAGTGCAATGGCTCTACTTCTTTGTGCATCATCGCCATACCAGCTTGTATGCCTTCCGGGATGAATTAAAGTAGCCGGCATATATCTTGCCATTTCTCTTGCGGTTTCTCTTATCAACTCTGGGTCTATTGTTGTTTCGGTATAAGCCCATTCCGGAGTATACTTATAAATTTCATAGGCAAACTGTTCAAATCCATAAGCATATTTATTAATAAACTCTTTATTGTATAGCTTTTCTGTTACCAGTACATTCATCCAAGCTAATAAAAGAGCTAAATCAGTACCGGGTTTAATCGGCAAATAATATTTTGCTTTACTAGCAGCAACTGAAAACCGGGGATCTACAGTTATAATTGAAGCTCCTTTTTCATTAGCTTCGGCAAATTCCTGCACTTGGGTATTATGCATATTTTCACCAAGGTGAGAGCCTATAAGAACAAGACATTTTGAGTTTTTAATATCCGTTCTTTCGGGCGAACCGATTACATCACCATACGTTAATTCAAATCCAACTTCTCTTGGTCCGCGACATTGTGCAAAAGACGGAGCAGTTAAATTGGGAGTACCATAGGCTTTCATTAAATGTTTTAGAAACGCACCGCCAACACCATGGCTGAATAAGACCATTGATTCGGGTCCGTAATTTGCCTTAATCTTTTTCATTTTTTTTGCAATAAAATCAAGTGCTTCATCCCAAGTTACTTGGACAAACTCTTCTTTACCTCTGGGTCCTTTTCTCAATAAAGGAGCCTTAAGTCTGGAGTTATCAAAATGAGCACCGATACCACCTGTACCTCTAGGACACAACCTTCCGTTACTTAACGGATCTTCCGGGTTACCTTCAATCTTCCATAGTTTACCATCTTTTACATAGGCAACTGCACCGCATTTCCAGAAACAAACATCACAATAGGTAGGGATTTTTTGAATTCCCTTTACTGTTGTACCGGTTTTTTCTTCAATTTTTTGTGAGCCTTTTACTACACTGCTTAGCGATGAAGCCGCAACAGCTGCAGTAAAAGATGCCCCTGTAATTTTAAGAAACCTTCTTCTTGATAATGAATTCATTAATTTATAATCCTGATATTGTTTTAATTAAATCTTTTATTGAACCGCATTGGGAATATTCTGTATATACTTAACACTCTTTACAGTCTCTATTTTCGCAAGTTGTATTGGGGTGAGTAAATGTCCAGCAAGGTTGTTCATGACTTTGAAATGCATTACATACTTTTCTGTCTCCCTCGGAACATTTTACAACTTCCCAACAAGGAATTAATGAGTAAATTGTTTTTATACCATTTATACTAATCTTTGATTCACTAATTGCTCGACGTATACACCTTAATCGTTCCAGGTCTGCTTCAGAATATATTCTTTGATTTCCATCTGTTTTATGTGGAATAATCAAACCTTCTTTCTCATACATTCTTAAGGTAGGCACTGAAATACCAAGCAACTTTGCAGCTGTTCTAATCGGGTATATTGGTGTTTTAACTTCTACTATATTTTCCATAACTTTTCAAAAGTTGATAACTCTAAATATCAACTATCTTGCCAA
>JAJRZB010000516.1 GCA_024275455.1 Bacteroidota bacterium
AAATTGGATAATATGAATTATAAAACTAAAATTGTTTCTCTCGTTGAAATATTATTGTTATTGTTCTTTTTTATAAGTTGTTCTGCCGAAGAAAAAGAACCGAAACTATCCGGAAGTAAAATTAGTATCGAGCATAATGATAAAATGTATAGTCGAATTACTTTTACAGAAGAATCACAGATTTCACTTAAAACTGATTTTTTAGCTTCTGAATTTATTATAATAGATTCGGATACTATTAAAGATTATAAACTTCAAAATTATAAACTAAAAAAATCGGAAGAAAATAATACACTAAAACTTTCTGGTATATTTGAAAATTCAAAATATAAAATAAAAAAAGAAGTTGAAGTAACAATCGATGCTCAATTTCCAACAATAATATCAACAAAAGTTCGTTACACCAATCAGAATAAAAACGATTTGATAATCCAAAAGTGGGTAAACAATCACTATACATTGCCCGTTAAAGATACCTCGGAAATAGTTTGGTCTTATCAAAGTGGTTCCTATGAAGAAAGACCGGACTGGGTTCTAAAAGTCCCAAATAATTTCTATCAAGAAAACTATATGGGTATGAACGCAAGTGATTATGGTGGTGGAACCCCGGTAACTGATGTATGGAAGAAAAAGTATGGTTTGGCAGTTGGTCATTTGGAAAAGGTTCCTAAGTTGGTTTCAATTCCGGTTTCAAGAAAAAATAATTTTGTAAGTGTTGAAGTGAATCAGAAAAAAGAAATTGTTCTTAAGCAAGGGGAATATTTTGGTACTTATGAAACCTTTGTTACTGTGCATAGAGGTGATTACTTTACGACTTTATCTAACTATAGTTTACTAATGCAGAAAAGAGGTTTAGAATTTAAAGAAATTGATGGTGCTGCGTATGAACCTGTTTGGTGTGCTTGGGGTTATGAACGTGATTTTAAAGTTAAAGAGATTTTAAATACATTACCAAAAGTTAAAGAATTAGGTTTTAAATGGGCAGTTCTTGATGACGGTTGGCAAACTGCAGAAGGAGATTGGTATTTAAATCTTAAAAAGTTTCCTAATGGCGATAGTGCTATGATCGCTTTTGTTGATAAAATACATTCTTCTGGTTTAAAAGCAAAACTATGGTGGGCACCTCTTGCAGTAGATCCGGGTACCGATTTAATAAAAGAACATTCCGATTTGCTTTTGATTAATGAAAAAGGGAAATATCAAGACATTACTTGGTGGGATAGTTATTATTTGTGTCCGGCTTATGATAAAACCGTAGAATACACAAAGGGAATAGTAAAAAAAATAATTGGTGAATGGGGATACGATGGACTAAAAATAGACGGTCAGCATATGAATGCAGCTCCGCCATGTTACAATCCAAAGCACAATCATAAATATCCCGAAGAATCTGTTGAAGCTATGCCTGCATTTTACAATTCGATATATGAAACAGTTACAAAGATAAAAAAGAATGCGGTTGTTGAAATTTGTCCGTGTGGAGATGCATATTCATTTTTTATGTTACCATTTAT
>JAJRZB010000517.1 GCA_024275455.1 Bacteroidota bacterium
AAACCGTTTTTACAATTATTATAGACCTTACAAAATTTTCAATTCGTTTATTTAATAATTCCTTGGCTTCTAATTTTATATTTGTAAGATTAGCCAGATTTGTTAATGTTTCAATAGTTTTTAAATATCCCCAAATGTCATCGAAACTTCTTTGCTTTTGCATAGTAGAACCTTGCCTTACACGCCTTTTAAAATAAACTTTATTAGTAATAAAAGTGTTGCCGGCATGAAGAAATAATTTAGGTGTAAATTCTTCATCTTCATATCTAATAGGACTAAATGAAATATTATTTTCTATCAGAACAGATTTTTTGAAAATATAGAGCGGAGGTCCCGGGAAAAAAGATTTTTCTTTACTTAGCAAAATAAAAGCTTCTTCACCTGTTTTGCAATTCTTCTCAATCTTTCTTTTGTATGCTTTCTCTGATAAAACATTAGGATTGCCCACCTCTTCAATAGGATAATTATCATCTAAAAATGATTCGCCGGAAAAACAAAACAATTCAATATTTGGATTATCGTTGTAAATTTTTAAAAAACTTTCAAAAAGTTCCGGTAATAGAATATCGTCAGAATCGAAACAATAAATAAAATTCCCTTTTGATTTCTCAATTCCTAAATTGCGAGCTGCTCCTTGACCTTTGTTTTCGGTATGTATAATGTTTATGTATTCTATGTTTCCGTAAAACCTATCTAAAAATTCTCCTGAACCATCGGTTGACCCATCATCAATAATAATTATTTCTTTAATAAAACTCTTTTGTTCAACAATTGAATCAATCGCCTCTTTTAAGTACGGCTTAGTATTGTAAACGGGCAATATTACTGTAATTGAGGGATCCACTTTAGGATTGTGAAATTATTTTGGGTTTTGGAAATTTAAAAACTTTTATCATACCATCTATGCCTTGGCTTACAAGATAATCTTTATATCTTTCGTAAAAATCAATATCTTTCAGATAGTTTTCCGGGTATACAACAAACCAAATTGTTGATTTTCTGTTTTCAATAAAATTTATTAAATCCTTATTGTTATAAATTAACTTTGCATTAGACCATCTTTCTCTTTGTCCATAATTAACACTAAGTGTAGAAAATGCCTGATGCCTATAATCAAAACTGAAATAATCAACCCTTGGCAAATAATATTCTTGGCTGTTTTCATTTATCATAATGATATCATCATCATTAAGATGTTTCTTAACAAAATCCGTTGGAGTTTTTGTGTCCCATCTTCTATACAAATGTTTTTTGTAAACATTATTAGTATAAATCATTCTATAATTAACATCTTGGCTGTCAATATTCATCAAGTGGTATAAATTGAAATCTCTGGAAAATATAAAAACAGACATAGTTATAAAAACAAATACCAATGAATGATATTGGGGATAACCATTCAATATTTTCTTTGTTAAATAAAAAACAGCATAAATAACAGCAATGAGAAGTAATGGTACTTCAAAAAAAGTGTATCTCGTTTCTTCATATAAAAGAGTTGGCAAAGTAGCCAACAAAGTAAAAAAGATCAAAGACCCGTATATAAATTTTAAATTAGTATTATCTTTATCACATTTAAATAACCTAATTATAAAAACCGCTGAAAGAACCGCTGAAAATGAAGTTAGAAGAGGTAATGTTTTGCAATAGTTATAAAACGAATAGTAGTTATCCGGAAAGTTTAAAAACCCGACCAATAATCTCTTGGATATTCCCCAGGTTGAAAATGAAGAGAAATCATCAAATAGACTATACCAGTTATCAGACAGTAACCCGAAAGCAAACCAAAAAACAAAATTTATTATAAAAATAGATGATAACAATAAAATGTTTTTCTTAGAAAGATTGAGTTCCAATAATTTCCAAAAAATCACTAAAACAAATAATAAAACAAAAAGTCCAAATTGATTTAAAAGTGCACTTACTGCTAAAACCAATAATGAAAGAACAGACCAAAAATTTTTCTTTTGTAAAGACATTATTATTTTAAAAAGTAGTATTGAATTAATGCCAATTAACAATACCGCAAGTACAGAAGAAAAAAGATTATCAAAAGCAAATGGCAACAGCACCTTAGGTAATTTTATGGGTGATGAAAACAAAGCATTAGCAACATAATCCGGAGGAAAAATTGGATTTGAATTTAATGTTCTAAAATCAAACATATTAATAAAAACGGCTGTAAAAAATACTATAACAGCACCAAAAAGAAATTTCAACCTAATTTTTCTATATAAAATGAAAGGTATAAAATTGAACGCCGCCAAAAACACACTGCCTTCGTAAACAAAAATGCTAATTGCTGATAACACTAACATCCATTTATATACTTCAAAATTTTTGCTTTTGTAGTCGGTAAGCGCAAAGTAAATGTACCACATAAAAATTGCTTGGAAAGGAGTATACATTCTTGCAAATCTAGCAAATTCAATTTCCCAAATTGAAAATGAAAATATTATAATTACAACTGTAGCAATTAAATAATTTACGAATTTTTTAACAATTAAAAATAAAGCAGGTATTGTTATCAAACTGGCAATAACAGAAAATATTCTACCTGCTAATTCGGCTTTTATGCCTATAGAAATTAATGAGGCTATCATGTATTGCAGTAAAATTCCTCGCATATAATAACCGCCATTAGGGAATTGAGGTAACCCATGTATCAAAATATTTTCTGAAGATTTTATAATATAATACTCGTCGAGAGCTAAAGACCAAGTACCTAATCCTGAAAACCTAATTATTGCTCCAATTAGAACTGATATTATTATAATTCCCCAATAAACTTTTTGGGATGTGAAATTATCTTTATACAAGGTTTTCATTGTAAGAAGTGAAAGTGTTTTTAAAGATTGGCTACATCTTTAGGAGCATCTTTTTCATATGAATATACGTCTTCTATAATATAATCTTTAATATCCTTAGCATGTGTAAAAATTATTAACTCTCCAACAAGACCAATAGCAAAAGCCAGCATTCCAAAAACAATTAAGAGCAAACTTACCAGTACAATTGGTCTATCGGCTAAAGCTATATCAAAAAATATCCTTTGAACAAAAAGAACCACACCTAAAACAGCTCCAATACTAAAAATAATTAACCCTGAGGATCCAAAAAATCTTATAGGTTTTTTTGTAAATTTAATTAAAAAGAAAAGAGATATTAATTCTAAAGTTCTTTGCAAATAGCTTTTAAAAGGATAAAGTTTTTGCCTATAATCAGCTTTATGCTGCTTTACTTTAATTTCTTTAACTTTATATCCTAACCGCCAAGCCCATAAAGGCAAAAACCTATCTTGATCCCCATACATATAAATATTATCTAATATCTCTCTTTTCAATAACCTAACATTGCATTTAAGATCATTGAATTTTGTACCGACAAATGTTTTAACAATATTGTTGAAAACTTTAGATTGTAAATTATTAAG
This sequence comes from Bacteroidota bacterium, assembly GCA_024275455.1. Lineage (GTDB taxonomy): Bacteria > Bacteroidota > Ignavibacteria > Ignavibacteriales > Melioribacteraceae. Next base: position 3,434 of record JAJRZB010000517.1, read on the forward strand.
AAAACTATCCATTCTCGGGAATCTCCATCCGACAACCATATCATTTCCTTTAAGACTTTCAACCATTTTAGGAATTTCGTCTGCTTCTACTTGTTGAAAAGAAGGTAACGTTAAAATAAGTTTTCCCTCGGAAGCTTCAAAACCGGCTTGAAGTGATGTTGCATCCCCAAACCATCTGCCGAGTTTTATTATTTTTATATTGTTATTGTTTTGAGCAATTAGTTTTATCTCAGATAGCACTTCCGGCATATTACCGTCAATCACAAAAACAAATTCATAACTTAGATTTGTTTTATCCAAATTAGTTTTATATTCTTCAAATAAAGGTCTAATTTCATCATACTCGTACTTTTGGTAATAGACTATTATAGCTGATAAATCAATTGTATTGTTCATTTGTAACTCCAAAACTAAGCTCTATTTGTTTTTAATTT
>JAJRZB010000075.1 GCA_024275455.1 Bacteroidota bacterium
TCATTAAAATATCTGAGTGAGTCAATAGTTACATTTCTATTGTCTTTAATAACTAAACCGTCTTCATCATTATTAAGATTGGCAAATTTTAATTCAATTACATCCGAAAGGATATTTCTGTGGTAATTAAAAATTGAATTGCTTTTAGTTATAACCAAGTAATTTTTACTGGGTAGATACAAATCCGTATTTGTAATTTGTTTAAATACCGGATTGGTTAATATATCTCCAATTAACCAATCTTTTAGATTAATATCATATTTACTTTTGTTGTACAGTTCAATCCATTCAGGTTCTTCGTTTGCTGGAGAATACATTATCTCATTTAAAATAACAGAACCAACGGGATAAGCAGGAAGAAGTTCATACAACATACTATTATCAGAGGTATCATCATCGTTAACATTGATTTTAACAATAAAGTTTTGCTTGGTTTCTTTAACTTCAAAAATGTAATTAAATTCGTGTTTAATAGAATCTCTTAAGTTGAGAGAAATCATTTGAGATGACTCTAATAAATTATCTTCTAAACTGTCTAAGTTGATATCGTTAAACAATTCTAAGGTAAAGTCAATTTTGTTTTTCCCAATATTTTTTACTACCGCACTCAATTTAACTTGCTCATTTATAATAGGAAATAGTGGATTAGTTATAATTGTATCGATAGTTAAATTAAAATCCTTTTGTGAAACGGAGTTAATAAAACCGGGTGTTGGAACTTTACTTTCTAACCAATTTGTCTCATCAATTGAACTTCCAAATGCATCTATTCTCTCTAAAGAACTTCCATTTCCTCCTCCCCAATCCGAAAAATAAAAAACGGAATCTATCACTCTGTTTAGAGAATCCAACAAAACAACATTATCACCACTATTATTAAGGGTAGGAATATTCACTATAACAAAATTCTGCAAATACGGATAAATCTCTGTAACTGTAGTATCATCAGCAATAACAAAATATTCTTTCGGTTTTAGTATTAAATCTTGCTTTATAAAAACAACTGTATCTTTTAAATCAGAGAGTTGATAATTTTTAACGTTTATTATTTTATTACTTTTATTGTAAACTTCAAGCCATTCAGGCTCCGGACTAATCGGGGCGTACATTATTTCATTAATAATTAAATCATCTCTAATTTCGTTTATTTTTACACCATTAATTGAGAGCAAAGTGATGTTGTTATCAATAAGTTCATCGTTCTCAGTTTCTACTTTAGAGATAAAATTATTCTTGCCTTCTTTATCAATTAAAACATTTCTGTAAACTACTATTGAATCATTAGGATTAAGGGAATAAAATTCTGAAAAATATAATAATTCATTTTCTTGAGTTTGGCTATCATTATTAAGATCTTTATACAAATAAAACCTTAAACTGTCTGCTGTGGAAACACCTAAATTTTTAATTATCGCCGTTACTTCAATACTGTCTCCAATAATCACATTTTTATTTTTCGAATAAAATTTAATTATACTTAGATCAATATTGTTTGGTGCAACAGAATTTTTTTTGCCCGGTGTTCCGTTTTTAATTATGGAATTTGACCAGAGTGAATCATTAAAAGAAATTTTTTCATCAGAATATCCGTTCGAATTATTTGCTGAATATGTATATATATCTAAGGTATCATTCTGTAAATTAATTAAATAAATGGTTCTATCACTAGAATTAGACATACCTGTACTACCAAAAGCATTATCATCCAACACAAACAGCAAAGCATCATTCGGAATTATATTTTTATACAATCCGTTTTTAAAATCATAATCGCCTTCAAAAATTATTGCATATTGTCCGGGCAAAAGAAGACGATTGGAATCAACCGGAATAATTTCATCCGGAGACGCTGTGTGATACTTTATTTGAAAACCGGTTAAATCAATTTGTTCTGTTTCAGAAATATTTTGGATTTCTATAAACTCACTATTAGA
>JAJRZB010000518.1 GCA_024275455.1 Bacteroidota bacterium
ATAATTTTATTTTTAATTTCTGGACTGCCAATTACAACAGAGTAAATCATTTTAATGAAGTTATTGCTGGTTGTAGCTAAAATAGTAGCTGTTGCAATAGTATCAACAGAAATTTTCAAACTCTCCGTTTGAAATAAATTTAATATATAAGGGTCAATATCGGTTACGCCAACAATAAACGATAAAATATTAACTCCTATATTGCCAAAGTTAGAAACTATAATATTTGTTATCACGGCAAAAAATGAAAACAGTGCCCCGAAAATAAATGCGGTTTTAAATTCCAACGGATTTTTATCTTGTTCCATTTCAATAACGGGATCTGATGAATTTGCCTTTTTGAAAAAGTATACACCTATTAAAAAACTAACTGACACCAGTATTAAAAATGGGATGAGTAATTTTTCAGCAACCTCGATATTAAATATCCAAGCAAGAAGATAAATTCTAATATACATCATACCGGTTGCCCCGATAATTCCTGCGGAAGTTTTTAAGGAGGCTTTGTTAAATTTGCTTTTTTTCGCTAAAATTATTGTTGTTGCTGTACTGCTGTATAATCCGCCTAATAGAGCTGTTATAATTATACCTGAATTTGGAAAAACAAATTTTTTAAGTAAGTAACTGAAATATGAAATACCGGAAACCGCTACAATAGCTAACCATACTTGATAAGGAGAAATATTTATCTTGGATGAAAAGGGTTCGTGAGATAATAAAGGAAGAATAATTCCTGCAATTATTAAAAATTTTGCAAGTGTAGTAAACTCATCTCTTCCAAAGTTTTTAGAAATATTGAATAAGTCCTCCTTAATTTCAGCCACAATTAATACAGTTACAACAACTAATAAAACTAACCACAAAGGATGCAAATAAGTTAATGGCGCCAAAGAATATGTTATTAAAGCAATTATTAAAGAAGTAATACCAAATTCATTTTGAATTTTTATCCTATTTATATAACCAATAACCAAAAAAACAAGTAAACCTACTCCTCCAATTATAAAGAGCAACATTTTTTCTTGGTCAATAACATACATGATAAAACCGAATATACCGATCAATGTTAAAGTTCGGTCGGTACCAAAACGGGAACCTGCTTTATCATCAATATGCTGCTTACGCTGTTCCATACCAATTAGTAAGGACAGAAGTGCAATTAAAACAAAATTTTTAAAATCCGGTGGTATTGAATTTAGAATATCCATATTATTTTTTTTAAAATTTTTACAGTAATTCTTAATTATAAGTCATATAATTTTCTATTTACCTAAATGTTTTATATCCGCCGAGAATTCCTTTTTTAGTTAAAACTATTTGCCAAACTTGATTATGCCTTGCTCTGAACGACCCTGCACTTGATAACAAAAAATATTTCCACATTCTAAAAAATCGATCATCATAATTATGTTTTATTTTTTCCCAGTTCGATTCAAAATTATTATACCAAGCCATTAATGTTTGATCATAATCTGCTCCAATATTATGCAGGTCCTCAACTATAAACAATCCTTCAATTGCTTCACCAAGTTGTTTGATTGAGGGATGCATTCCATTAGGAAAAATATATTTGTGTGTCCACGCATCCGTACTTTTAACAGATTTTTCGTGACCTATTGTATGGAGTAAAAATATACCGTTATCATTTAAACACCTCTCTGCAACCTCAAAATACTGTCTATAATTTTTATACCCAACATGTTCAATCATTCCCACATAAACAATTCTATCAAATTTCTCATCTATATCTCTGTAATCTTGCAATCGAAATTCAACCGGTAAACCTTTGCAAAGTTCCTTACCAAGTTTAACTTGTTCTTTTGAAACTGTAACTCCTACAACGCTTACATAATAGTTTTCAGATGCATATTTTCCAAATGCACCCCAACCGCAACCGATATCTAAAACCTTCATTCCCGGTTTAAGATAGAGTTTCTTACAAATCAGTTCCAGTTTATTTTCTTGGGCTTCATCCAGTGTATTTGCATTATTCCAATAAGCACAACTATAATTCATTCTTTTATCAAGCATATTCCTGAATAATTCGTTTCCTAAATCATAGTGCCGTTCACCAATTTGAAAAGCTCTATGACGTGCTTGCATATTAATTAACCAAAAACCTGTTAATTGAAGAACAACTTTGTAATTCCGACTAACTTTGTTAAGTAAATCAGATCGGAGAATTCTGAAAATTAATTCGTCAATTTGTTCAGCTTCCCACCAGCCATCCATATATGATTCACCAAATCCGAGTTCTGCTTCAGTAATGGCTCGTTTGTAAAATCGCTTGTCTCTTACTTTAATATCCCAAGGTTTTGTACCGTTAACTTCAATTCCGGCTAGAGATAATATATCATTTACAACTGACTCATATTTACTTACCCCCATTTCAACCTCCTTTGCTAATTAACAAATGAGAATGGCAAGAAAAGAATTTAGCTTTCAATTCAACTTTTAGAACCAATTAAATTGACTGTTAAAATAAAATGATCAGTATCAGAAAGCATTTGGTTTAACTTAAAATAAATTTCTTCTTTATATGATGTATTTTCTTTTTATTTCTTTAAAGTTTCAATTAATAGTGAATACATTCTTTTACAGAAGTTATCAGCAACAAACCTATCCTTGTTAAGAATCATTTCCATATTAAATGTTATGGGAATCCCTAAATATAAAGTTGCAAAATCTTCCGTACTAATTTTTTTGTTCCATAATCCTTCATTGATTCCATCTTTAATTATTTTTTTCACAAATAATTTTTGTTCCATCAAAATAGTATTTAGTGTTTCTTTTAAATCATTATC
>JAJRZB010000076.1 GCA_024275455.1 Bacteroidota bacterium
ATGGGTATAATTGCCGGTGGGATTATTGTAACAGCAATTTTGATATTTATCTTTTTTATGTTTGGAGTTGTTGATAATTTATTCTTAGCATTTATCGGTTTATTAATTGTAATGATAATTTCATTTCTGTTTACTACTGTAGCAGCAACAGCCATTGCGATAGTTGGAACTAACCCGGTATCCGGCATGACACTTATGACATTAATTTTATCATCGGTTGTTTTAGTTTCAGTTGGACTATCGGGCACAGCAGGAATGATTTCCGCACTTATTATTGGTGGAGTAGTTTGCACTGCTTTATCCCAAGCCGGAGCTTTTGTAACAGATCTTAAAATCGGTTACTGGCTTGGTTCTTATCCCTACAAACAGGAGAAATGGAAATTTTTAGGAACGGTTGTTTCTTCTGCAACTGTTGCTTGGATAATTATGGTACTGAACGAAACTTACGGTGTTACCGGGGAAGGTGCGTTAGTTGCTCCGCAAGCAAATGCAATGGCTGCAGTAATTCAACCATTAATGTCAAATCAACCTGCTCCTTGGATGTTATACCTTGCCGGAGCTTTTATGGCTTTAATTTTAACTATGATAAACGTACCGGCACTTGCATTTGCATTGGGAATGTATTTGCCGCTTCAGCTAAACACTCCTTTGCTTGCCGGCGGCTTGATAGCATACTTCGTTACTACAAGAAGTAAGGACGAAGAACTCAATAAAGCAAGAAGAGAAAGAGGAACACTTATAGCTTCAGGATTTATTGCCGGCGGTGCTTTGATGGGCGTGATCAGTGCAATTCTCAGGTATCTTGGTTATAATTGGGTTAATACAGAGTGGTTCGAATCCCACGCAGCAGAAATGTTGGGTTTAGTAATGTTCTTATTAATTTCAATTTATATGATTTGGGATACGCTTAAAGCTCAAAAAGAAGAATAATGTTTATGTAGGGACATAGTCCCTACATAATTAAAAAGAGAAAATTATGAATATTGAAGAAATAAGAGAACAATTTCCTTACTTAAAAACCGGTAAAATTTATTTTGATCATGCAGCGGTTTCTCCTTTACCTACACCAGTCAAAGAGAAAGTTGACCAATATTTATATGAAAGAAGTTTTACCGAGATTAATAATTATCATGCTAATTTAGAAGCTGTTAACAATTTGCGCGAGAATCTATCAAATTTATTGAATACTACATCGGATAGAATAGGCTTTACAAAAAGTGTAACTGATAGCTTAAATATTCTTGCTCAAGGTTTAGAGTGGAAAGCAGGTGATAGAGTTATTTTAAATGATTTGGAGTTTCCTGCTAATGTTTATCCTTTCCTTAATTTACAACAACAAGGTGTCGAAATAGATTTTATTAAATCACAAAATGGAATTATTAAGTTTGAAGATGTTGAAAAAGTAATTACTCCAAAAACAAAATTTCTCTCAATTAGTTTTGTTCAATTTCTTTCTGGCTTTAGAGCTGATTTAAAATCTATTGGTGAATTATGCAAAAAGAATAATATTCTGTTTTGTGTTGATGCTATCCAAGGTGCCGGAGTAATGGAATTGGATATTAAGGAAATGAATATAGATTTTCTCACAGGAGGAAGTCATAAATGGTTAATGGGATTAATGGGTTTAGGATATTTATATGTTTCAGAGGAAGTACAAAATAAAATTGACCAAAAAAGTGTTGGATGGCTTTCCGTTGAAGATGAATGGGAACTGCTTAATTACAATCTAAAATTAAAGAAAACTGCCGAAAGGTTTACTACCGGAACCTTTTCGTTTATTGGTGCTCTTACATTAAATTCTTCATTGGAATTTTTTAATACTTTGGGATATAAAAACATACAAAATGTAATACTGGAAAATTCGCAATATTTTATTAATAAACTTAACGAAATAGGCTTAAAACCTATTTTAAACGGTATTGAAAGAGAAAATATTGCAGGCATTGTTACAGTCCCGATTGATAATGCGGAAGAAATATTTGAAAAATTAAAGTCTAAAAATATTAAAGGATCTGTTAGAGAGGGAATGTTAAGATTTTCACCACATTTTTATAACACAAAGGATGAGATAGATTTAGTAATTAAGGAATTGATGTAAGAATAAGGTATATCTTATTTCTACAAGCCTTAAAAAATAAAATCAAAACCCCATCTTGCAAGGGCAATTAAAATAAGTAAAACACCTTCCAATCTTGATATTTTCCAACCAGTTCGCATCATAATTATAATTATGATTAAAGTAACAGCTAATAAAATTAAACTTGTATACTCGTTTGAATTAAGTGAAAGCGGTTTTAGTATTGCAGCAATACCTAAAACTCCGAGCATATTAAAAAGATCACTCCCTATTAAATTCCCGGCAGAAATTGCGTGCTTATTTTTATGAACTGCAACTAAAGAAGTAGCTAATTCCGGAACCGAAGTTCCTCCGGCAACAATAGTTATTCCTATTAACCATTCCGAAACTCCAAAATGTCTTGCAATTTCAGATGCAGAATCAACAAGATAGTTTGCACTAACAATAATTAGTGTTACTCCCAAAATAAATTTTGGAATGTCCCAAAAGGAAAATTCCCCTTCCGGAATTTCTTCATCAATTTTTTCTTTTTTAATAATAAGAAATGTTATATAAATTATTAATATTAGGAAAAGTAATGCGCCTTCAAAGGTAGACAGAGTTAAGTCATAAAAGAAAATTAGTAAGAGTAGACCAGTTCCTACCAATAAAGAACCATCGCGCTGTAAAAGAATTTTCGAAATTGATAC
>JAJRZB010000077.1 GCA_024275455.1 Bacteroidota bacterium
CAAGAGGAAACACTAATGGTCCAACAAAAACTCAAATAAAGAGTTTTGAAATAGCTAAAAAACGGTTTGATGTTTTTGAGAAAGAATTTTCTAATTTATTGAATAATCAAATTCCCGCTATTGAAAAAGAATTACAAAAAGCAGGGGCACCAATTGTTGAGTGATTTTTCTATTTTATTAAAAGTAGAGACGTAAAACTTTACGTCTCTACTTTAATGGTTTTCTATAAAATTACTTTTTCTCAAACAACACACGTCCATCACCTGAATAATTTACCACAATAGTATCGCCGGCATTAAATTTATTCATAAGTATTTCGGTTGAAAGAGGATTAATCAAGTGTCTCTGTATGGTTCTTTTTAATGGTCTGGCACCATAAGTAATATCTGAACCAACAGAAAGTAGAAATTCTTTAACCTCGTCCTTAATCTCTATTTTCAAGTTTTTCTCTGCCAAAAGTTTGCTTACTCTCTCAAGTTGAATATCAATAATTTTCTTAAGCTCACTGTTAAGCAAAGGTTTAAATAAAACAATCTCATCTATTCGGTTAAGAAATTCAGGTTGGATTGTTTGTCTTAATAACTCATCTAATTTTACTCTCAACTCACCTAAAATTTCTTCATAATTATTCTCATTAAAAGCACTTAATTTTTCCTGGAACAAATGAGAACCGATATTTGAAGTCATAATAATTATCGTGTTCTTAAAATCTACGGTTCTTCCTTGGTTATCTGTTAAACGCCCGTCATCCAGAACTTGCAATAAAATATTAAAAACATCGGGATGAGCTTTCTCAATTTCGTCTAACAAAACAACCGAGTAAGGTCTTCTTCTAACAGCTTCTGTTAACTGTCCGCCTTCTTCATAACCAACATATCCAGGTGGAGCGCCTACAAGTCTTGATACAGAATGTTTTTCCATATATTCCGACATGTCAATTCTAATCATTGCATGCTCATCATTAAAAAGAAACTCAGCCAAAGCTCTTGCCAATTCGGTTTTACCAACACCTGTTGTACCAATAAAAATGAACGAGCCTATTGGTTTTGATGAGTCCTGCAGTCCGGCACGTGATCTTCTAATTGCATTAGCCACTGCGTAAACAGCATCGTCTTGACCAACAACACGTTTGTGCAATTCATCTTCAAGTCGTACCAGCTTTTCCCTTTCGCTTTCAAGCATTCTACTAACCGGAATGCCTGTCCATTTAGCAACAACTTCAGCAACATCTTCAGCATCTACTTCTTCCTTTAACATTTGACTCGATTTTTGGATTGCAGCTAACTCATCCGTTTCTGTTTTTATTCTTTTCTCAAGCTCTGCAATTTTACCATATCTTATTTCAGCAACTTTACCAAGGTTTCCTTCTCTTTCAAATTTTTCAGCCTCGGTTTTTGCATTTTCAATTTCACTTTTTAGTTGCCGTATGGTTTTGATTTTTTCTTTCTCTAAAACCCAATGCGATCTTAGCTCATTTCTTTCTTCTTCCAGGTTGCTTAATTCGCTTTGCAACTCTTTTAATCTTGCAGCAGAGGTTTCGTCTTTTTCTCTTTTAAGAGCTTCCTTTTCTATTTCGAGAGTTTTAATTTTTCTTTCTATTACATCTAACTCTTCAGGCAAAGAATCAATTTCAATTCTAAGTTTAGAAGCCGATTCATCAATAAGATCAATTGCTTTATCGGGCAAAAATCTATCTGAAATGTATCTGTTAGAAAGCTGTACGGCAGCTACAATTGCTCCGTCGGTAATTCTAACGCCATGATGTACTTCGTACCGTTCTTTTAATCCGCGAAGAATTGATATGGCATCTTCCTCGCTTGGTTCCGCAACAATGATAGGCTGAAATCTTCTTTCAAGAGCGGCATCTTTTTCTATATTTTTTTTGTATTCATCAAGAGTTGTTGCTCCTATTGCATGCAGCTCACCACGTGCTAAAGCGGGTTTAAGAATATTTGCAGCATCCATTGCTCCGTCTGTTTTTCCTGCTCCGACAAGCTGATGCATTTCATCAATAAATAATATTATTTCTCCATTAGAGCTTTGTACTTCTTTAATCACTGCTTTTATTCTTTCTTCAAACTGACCTCTGTATTGAGTTCCGGCAACTAATGCTCCGAGATCCAGAGCAATTATTCTTTTAGATTTTAAGTTTTCCGGCACATCACCGGAAATGATTCTATGTGCAATACCTTCTGCAATAGCTGTTTTTCCAACACCAGGTTCACCAATTAGAACCGGGTTATTTTGGTTCTTCTGGATAAAACTTGAAGTACTCTTCTGATTTCTTCATCCCGACCAATAACAGGATCAAGTTTTCCTGAACGCGCAAGTTCGTTTAAGTCACGTCCAAACTTTTTAAGTGATTGATAAGCATCCTCAGCATTTTGGGACGTTACTCTTTGAGTTCCTCTTATATCTTTTAAAGCAGCTAGAACAATATTATTATTAATATTATTTTGCCTTAGCAATTCACCGGGTTTTCCTTCGTCTTCAGTTAAAGCCAAAAGCAAATGTTCGGTTGAAACGAATTCATCTTTTAAATTATTTGCTTCAGCAGCTGCTCTATCAAACAGTTTTGCTAAATTATTTGAAAGTTGTTGGTTTCCAATACCGGCACCGGTTACTTTAGGCAAGCTTTCTAATAACTCACCAATTTTTACTTTCATTTGTGCAACATTTGCTCCGGTTTTTTGTACCATCGATTCAGCTACACTCCCACTTTCCTGTAACATTGAAGCAAAGAGATGCTCAGGTTCTACAATTTGGTTATTATAGTTCTGTGCAATTTCTACGGCATTCTGAACCACCTCCTGTGCTTTTACTGTAAGTTTATTTAAATTAAATGACATTTTGTCTCCTGATTTTTATTTTTTTAATATAATTTTTAGCATTTAACAAACTGTATAATGAAAAGTTTCTTTTTTAGACTATAAAGCAAATTGCTGAATAGTATTCAATAGAAAAGTCATTACCCTACCGTTCTCAAGAAATAATTTATATTTACAGAAAAAGATGATTTAAAATCATATTTAAAATACTCAAAACACAGCTAAGTCGCTTTATTTTAATAAGTTAACAAAAAGACAGCCGTTGTTTTTAAACGTATTTAATGTTAACTTTAAAGTTCTGTAATTTATAAAATGTGTAAAAAACTCATATAATTTAATATTAAAGTTGATTAATATAAACGAAGATACAATTGCTGCTATTGCTACACCTTTAGGCGTAGGTGCTATTTCCGTAATTAGGGTTAGTGGATCTGAAAGTATTTCTGCGGTTAATAAAGCATTTAAGAGCAAAAGGTCTCTTTTGGGGGTTGAGTCACATACTATTCATTACGGGAAAATAATTGCAGAAGACGGATCTATTATTGACGATGTTTTGATTTCCGTATTTCGATCGCCTAATTCATATACCGGTGAAGAATCTGTTGAAATTAGCACTCATGGTAATCAATTAATTTGTAATAGAATTTTAGAGAGGTTGGTTAAAGAAAACGTAAGATTAGCAGAACCGGGAGAGTTTACTAAAAGAGCTTTTCTAAATGGAAAGATAGATCTTTCTCAAGCGGAAGCAGTAATTGATGTAATAAATTCACGTACTAATGCTTCTTTAAAAGGTGCAAGAAATCAATTGGATGGTTTGCTTTCAAGAAAGATTGATTCATTGAGACAAAAACTTTTAAACTCTTCATCTCTTATTGAACTTGAGTTAGATTTTGCAGAGTAAGATTTAGAGTTTATATCATTAGATAAAGTAAAGATCGAGTTAGTTGCAATAATTGAAGAGATTAAAGAATTAATTAATTCATACAAAATTGGCAAAGTTCTTAGAGACGGAGTTAATGTAGTTTTGGTTGGAAAGCCGAATGTAGGAAAATCTTCTCTGCTTAATTATTTAGTTAAAGAGTCAAGAGTAATTGTTAGTCATATTCCCGGCACAACAAGAGATATTATTAAGGAAGAAATATCTATTAATGGAGTTTTGTTCAATCTTTTTGATACTGCAGGAATTAGATTTACTCAAGATGAAATAGAGAGAGAAGGAGTTTTTAGAAGTAGAAAGGCTGTAGAAGAAGCAGATATTGTAGTTTTAATTTCTGATACAGTTTCTAAATTTCCTGAAGATTTATACAAAGAGCTTTTAGAATTGACTACAGAAGATAAAATTATTTTTCTAATCAATAAAATTGATTTGGAAAAGAAAAAGTTAGAAAATGAACATCTGGGAATATCTGCAAAAACCGGAGAGGGAATTGAAGAATTTATTGAAGTACTGAAAAAGAAAAGTTTTGTTACCGATACTTATAGTGAAAAAAATGTGGTAGTTTCAAATCTTAGACATAAAACCGCACTGGAAAAAGCAGCGGATCATTTAACCAAAGCAGTGGATTCCATTGATAAAAAGTTATCGGGAGAATTTATTGCAGTAGATTTAAGTAATGCGGTAA
>JAJRZB010000519.1 GCA_024275455.1 Bacteroidota bacterium
AAACGAGTTGGATCCGATTGTTTTGGTTAATCCGTAGCTTAATGTAAAATTAGTATTTTCGTCTACGACATAGTTGCCCTCAACTTGGAAACCTTTTTCATTATTTTGGTTAAGTGCATGTGGATGACGATTAAGCAAAATGTAGGAATAATCCCTAATTACCGCCGGTGCAGTATTATATTGAACAGTTCCGTCCTTAGAAGTGAAATTAAAATTATCGTAATATTTTACTTCCCCGCTCAGTGAGAAGTTGTTGTAATATAAATTGAGATTCGTATAAAAAGCTCTTCCTATAATTTCTCTATCATTGTTAAACACATTTTTCTTTATGTCATTATTCAGTTTTACGGCATACTCGGTATGAATATCCATAAAATTTAGATTTGGAGCGATTCTGAATCCAATTAAGTTAGTAGCTGCATCATTAATATTTTCCGAACTATTTGAAGCAACCGATAAACCTAATTTAACTTTTTTAATTCCTTTAAATTCAAGATCCGCAGCATGCAAAATATCTTTCCTTTCATTTTGAATATTTGCTGCCGAACCAGTAAGAGCTTTCAATACGAAATTTGAACATTTGCCCTCCAAATAAACGCCAAGAAGATTGTTGTCAATTCTAATGTTTCTGTCTTCGTAACTCTTAAAAATTATTCCTCTTCCAAATGAACCGTAATAGTTCCCGACAGTAATATTAATGCTTTCTTTATAATTACCTATTTTAGCTTGAATATATTTATAATCAATATCCGCATATTTTTCTTTCCCTCTGCTTATTGCGGGATTAGGATCATTAGGCTGAAAAACCTCAAGTCTAATACCGGTTGTAAAAATTCCTTTATGGTAATCTACGTTTAACCAATTTTCTAAAATCTCTTGTTTTAATTTGGTATTATATGAATATTCAAGCTGGTTTGACAAACTAAGTCCGCTAGGAAGCTTTAAACTTTTGTTAGATAGTTGACCAATAATAATAACAGGAATTGCAAACAGAAAAAGAAGATAAATTTTCATTAGACCTAATTGTACCGTAATTAGTTAAATTGTAAACTATTGTTCATTGTTTTTTTCTAACTGTGTTATAATAATTTTTCTTACTTCAAGTTCATCACCTTTTTTGTAACCGAGATGTGTATAAATTACTTTACCGGTTTTATCAATAATAAGTGAATAAGGTACCATTCTGGCGTAATACATTCGAGCAACTTCAGAATTCGGATCTAACAGAACTGTAAAATCATATCCGTTTGTTTTAATATAAGGCTTTACTTTTGACATGCTTTTTTCATTATCAATTGAAACAGCCAAAACCGTTAATCCGCTATCAGAAAATTCCTTGTAAAGTTTGTTGTATTCTTTTAATTCTTCTTTACATGGTTTGCACCAAGTAGCCCAGAAACTTAGAAGGATAGGTCCTTTGCCTATAAATTGTTCTAACTCAACATACTCTCCTTCAATATTTTCCAACACAAAATTTTGCGTATTAACTTGTATTTCTTCAGATTGCTCTTGTGCAATAATAAAGGAGAAACTTGTTAAAATAAATATTAAGACTTTTCTAAGCATTACTTACCTATGATCATTTTTTTTACTTGAACAAAATTATTTGATTCCAATTTATAAAAATAAATTCCGCTTGATAAATTTTTTCCATAAGCCGACGGATTAAACTCAATTTCATAAATCCCTTTAGAATAATATTTATCGGTTATTATACTAATTTCATTACCTAGTAAATCATAAACCGAAATCTTAGCGTTACCGTTTTCACTTAGTTCAAAAGATATTTTAGTAGAAGGGTTAAACGGGTTCGGATAATTTTGATAAAGTTTAAAAGATGTTAAAATTTTTCCTTCTCTAACAGATGTTGGAGTAGTTGTTGCCACTAAATCAAAAGTCAGATAATCATCAGGGTTATTAACATTAGCTATTTTAACTTCAAAATTAGCATCACCTTCTGTTGACTGGGGAAAAACATGTAAGCTAAAACTCCTTGATTCTCCAATTCCAATTGGAGAACTTCCGTATTGTTCATTGGTTACAATACTATCAATATGAGGAGCAAGGCATCGTTCAAAACATAAAGAAGAAGTCCAACCTTCGGGCAAGTTATTTGTTTTTCTTAAAAAGTACAGGCTAATTGTATCGTTAGAAACATTTTCAACATGAAAATCAAATACAATTTCACTTCCAATTGCACCGGTTAGTGTTGTGTTATCAATACTTGCTGTAAATGTTTGTCCGGAAATACTACTGCTAGTAGATATTAAAAATAAAAAAACTATATATAAATAAACTTGTTTACTTTTCATTGATATTCCATTAATCATTTTAAAAGAACCATTTTTTTAGTTGAAGAAAATTCTCCGGCAGTTAATCTGTAATAATAAACTCCACTATTAAGATTTGGTGCATTAAAAGTAACTTCATAAAAGCCGGGCTTTTTATTTTCGTTAACAAGAGTTGCAACTTCTTTGCCTAACACATCATAAACTTTTAATTCTACACTTGTAGTGGACGCAAAATTTGCGTCCACTACAGTTGGTATAGTATACTTTATTATTGTATTCGGATTAAACGGATTCGGGTAATTTTGGTTTAAGCTATATTTTTCGGGTATGGAATTATTCAGCTTATTATCTTCTATTCCTGTTGGTGTATCAAACCATTTCATTACTGTGGTGATTAAAGTATCTTGAGCTGATTCGGGGCTAATTTGTTCTAATCCAACACTTAAATAAGCAATTTTTGCATCATTCCTATTATAAATCAGCATTGCATCATTATCTGTATCAGAAAATTTAAGAACAGGAATACTTTTCCCCCTTTTACTTTGAATTGCATCCGGACTCAACGCATGTATATCGTTTAATGTAAATGAAAAATTATCAAATAATGGATTACCCGGTACTGATTCAACCGATGTAGAACTATCGGTATTATGAATGTATAAAGCATCTAAATATACACTGTAAAAAAACTTTGGAGAATTAGAGTTTGATATTTCATGAATATCATAACCTAAATCTTGACCGGCTAAAAACAAATTACCTCCGGCATTTAAATAATCCATCAGGAAAGCAACATCAAAATTTTCTAATGCGGGCAGATAATTTCCAAAATTCCAAATAACATATTTATAAGCTTTAAGATCTACCACATCTTCTATTCTTGGTAAAATTTGCGATGATATTTTTGTAAATTCTGTTCCATTATTCAAAAACGTTCTGGTATAATTTGTTTCATAATTTTCCCCTCCGTCATCGTCAACTATTAAAATATCACCAGCTGTAACAACACCAAAATATTCAATTTTTGATTTGTAATCGGAATTTTCATCCAAATTTTCTGCTGTAATAGTAATACTTATAAAACCTGTACTATTGTTTGTCTCAACATTAAGACTAAAATTCACTATTTCGCCCGTAGCAATTTGAACATCGAACGAATCAACATCTGAGCCGCTGTAATGAAGTGAATAATTCCAATTTTCTTCGTTATCAACTAATGTTGGTTTAATTCTTAATTTCAAAGTATCATCCATAATGTTCTCGATAGAGTAATCATTATTAAGTGTTTGATTTTTCTGTATTAAATTAACCTTTGGGACACTTGATGTAAGTTGATAAAAGAATAGATTGGAAGCAGATTGCAAAACTGTTTTTGCGGAATTAGATTGAACCCATGCAACCATAGTTAATACATCCGGATCCCATTCACTATTGATTTCTTCAGTATAAGAAAATACAAGCGAATCACCAATATTGAGTGCCGGTAATATTTCACCGGATGCACTTTTGCAAAATTTTCTAAAAACATGTGGGAATTCCATTTCACCATTACTTCCGGGCGGACTATCATATTTTACCATTTGTTCTGTGATTGCAGTATGCAAGCGTAAATCCGTTGATGTAATTTCCGCAAGTACTTTTATCAAAACTGTAATTTTAATTGAGTCACCTTGCATTTCTGACTTAACATTCATTTCCAGAGGTGATTCTAAATTCATTTGGGAATTAAAATGAGAGTGGAATTTAGCCGTTTCATCTCCATAACCCTGCTGTGTGCCATTAATAACATAAGCTGGTACACCGTTTATACCATAATAATTTATTCTTGCCTCATTCTCCGGTTTATTAATAACATACATCGGGTCGTTGGAGCCAGGCCACCAAGCATGATACCAAACTGCTACTGCATTCTTATAGTTACTCTTTAGAAATTCGTAGTTACCTGGATTATATGCGGCACAAGGTCCACAACTGGCGTTTGTAGCATATTCCATTAAAACTTTTTTAGGTACTTGAGCAAAATTAAATGTTGAAAATAAGAATATCATAAGTACAATTAGATATTTAATTAATTTCATTCTTTCCTCTTTTATTATTTACTAAACTCCGTTGAATACGCTTGATAAATTTCTTTAGTATCTACATCTTGAATAAAAACTATTGCAGAGATATTTTCTGTATTCCAATCATTTTTAATTTGAAAACTAAAATCAGAATAAACAGTTGTTTTTGTTTCATTAATAACCAATGAGATATCAAAAATATCGTAAGCGCGCATTATATGATAAAACTGGGTTTCTCCGTTTGAGCCGGGAGGGTTATTAAATGAAACTTCACTTTCAATAACTGCTACAAATTGCCTGATATTAGAGCAATCAACAGACTTATCCAAAAGTGTAGTTTCTACATTAACTTTATAATTATTTATATCTAAGCTATCCGAAATTATTAAATTAAATACGGCTGTTTTATTAAACTTGTTATTTATCTTAGATTTTATATCTTCTTCATCTGTCGAAACCGGTCTTATTACTCCATCAATAATAATTGTCGGAACAAAAAGAATATTGTAATATGCCAATCTTTCATTGTTGAGAGCAGGAGCGGCAGAGTAAAATGGATCTGTAGGAGAAGGGAAATTTGTAGAGTATTTAATTATGACGAGCTGTTCATTATAAGTATTATCAAGTGATTTGATAATCGAATTGGAAACTACACACGGATCACAGCTAACATTAGCAAAATCTTCTAATAAAACCACTTTTTTTATTTGCTTAGTCTGTGCAAGAATAATTACATCTTTAATTGTATTTTTTTCAACATTAACAGTTCTTTCTTCAAAAGTAAAACCCTCTTTCCGAAGTGAAATTTTGTGATTACCTTCTCTAGCAATAATCGTATCAGGTGTAAATTGATTAGTAAAAACACTATCTAAATAAATCTTAGCATTATCAACATCCGATGAAACAAACAATTTACCTAAATCAATATTTTGCTCAGGAATAATCGGCGGATTTGTCTCGCAACTAATTAGAAAATAAGAAAAAATTATTAAAAAACAGAGACTTCTTCCTTTCATAAAAATAAATTAAATTATAAGAATAATTATTTTAATAGTTAAGTTAGTTATCGATGTATAATTATTCAATAAATAAGTTAAATTTGCTAAAATATTTTCCAGTGGGTATATTTCCATATTAAAATGTATTGGTGAAAACATGGAACTCGACAAAGATATTCGTTCAACACAAGAAGTAAGAGATTTAGTTGCAAAAGCAAAAGCAGCTCAATTGGAATTCAAACATTTCAACCAGGGGCAAGTTGATAAAATTGTTAAAGCAATGGCTGATGTAGGATTTGAAGCTAGTGAAAGACTTGCGAAAATGGCTAATCAAGAAACCGGGTTTGGAATTTGGGAAGACAAAGTTCTAAAAAATCATTTCGGTTCACGGGATGTTTACGAATCAATAAAAGACCTTAAAACAGTTGGAATTATTGAAGTAAAAGATGGCGGCAAAATTGTAAGAATTGCCGAGCCGATGGGTGTAGTGGCTGCATTAATCCCTTCAACTAATCCTACTTCTACAGCTATGTTTAAAGCAATTATTTCACTTAAAACAAGAAACGGAATTGTTGCAAGCCCACATCCCAAAGCGGTTGGCTGTACTTCCGAAGCACTAAAAATTATGTCGGATGCTGCAGTTTCCGCCGGAGCACCAAAAGATTTAATCCAGTGTATGACGCTGCCTACCCTGGAAGGGACCGAAGCATTAATGAAACATAAGGATGTTGCAGTAATACTTGCAACGGGCAGCACTCCCATGGTTAAAGCCGCTTACAGTGCCGGAACTCCTGCTTACGGAGTTGGTTCAGGCAATGTACCTTCTTTTATTGAAAGAAGTGCAAATTATGAAAAAGCAGTTTTGGATATAATTTCCGGCACAACCTTTGATAACGGCACACTTTGTTCTTCAGAACAATCTATGATTGTTGACAGACCATTAGTGGAAAAAGTTAAAAAGTTTGCTAAAGAAAACGGAGCATATTTTGTCTGTGCCGAAGAAAAAGCCAAACTCGAAAATGCCGTATTAAAAGAAGGTAGAATAAACCCGGAAATAGTTGGTAAACCCGCAACATTTATTGCTCAATATGCCGGTTTTAATGTTCCGGAAACTACAAGAGTACTTATTGCAGAATGTAAAAATGTTGGTAAAAACGAACCTCTCTCAGTTGAAAAACTTTCGCCAATCTTAGCTTTTTACGAAGTTGACGGCTGGTTGGAAGGCTGCCATAAATGTATTGAGTTGTTAAACTTTGGAGGAATTGGACACACAATGTCAATTCACTCAAACGATCAAGAAATTATTATGAAGTTTGCAATGGAGAAACCCGCTTTTAGAATAATAGTTAATTCTCCTTCTTCACTTGGGGCGGTTGGTTTTACTACCGCTTTGGCTCCATCAATGACTCTCGGTGTTGGAACTTGGGGCGGATCAATTATTTCCGAAAATGTTACTGCCAAACATTTAATGAATATTAAAACTCTTGCTTTTGAGACCAACCCGATAAATAAAGGTGCGGCAGTAAATAGTCTTGGCAGTTCACAAGTAGGATCATCATTTAGCGGAGAAGGAAGTTATATTCAGCAAATTGAAGACAGGTTAAGAGCAAGAGCAGGTAACCCGGTTATTAACCCGACAAACGTAAATAATAATTACAATAATATTTCCGCAACTAAAAGTTCAGTCAGTAAAAAATAGGGTAGTGGAATAACAGAATCTGAGATATTAAAAATTATTAGGGATTTTAGTTCTTAAATAATAATTTGCCCGGCACTTTCCGTCAACAAAATGGTGGGCAAGTGAAAGTGCCAGTCATGTTTTATGTGATTATCTAAGCAGCAACATTTTTTTAACTGCTCTATAATTTCCACTACGCAATTCATAAAAATACATCCCGCTTGTTAATGATGAAGCATCGAAGTTAACCTCATAATTTCCGGGTTGTTTTGCTTCGTTTACTAATGTTGTTACTTCTCTGCCAAGAATATCATAAACTGTCAATCTTACGTTTATCGTTTTTCGTTTTTCGTTTTTCGGTATTTGATATTTTATTGTTGTAGATGGATTGAATGGGTTTGGGTAGTTTTGGTATAAATTAAAACTAATATCTGATGCTTTTTTTTCTTCAACTTTTGATACGGTGGAATCTGGAAAGTAAATATATACGCTATTATAATTATCTTCACTTGAATAACCACCAATCAATAATACTCTTCCGTCATTAAGAGGTTCTAACTTACCAACTAAAATTTTAGTTGGTAATGGATTAGAAACAGTCCATTCATCTTTTGAATAATTATAAATTTGGGCTAAAGAATCACCTGAAGTTATTGTTAATACTCGCCCATCAAGCATTTTAACAGTTTCGTGCGAAAGTATTTTTTGAGGGGCAACATATGACCATAAATCGGTTAAATAATCATATACTTCGCAGGTTTTATTATTACCCCCAATAACCATGACTTTATTATTGTCTAACAAAATTGAATTGTGGTAATTTCTTCCTATATTCATAGGAGTAACAATACCCCAAGTTTCAGTAGAAAGATCAAATATTTCACATGACGCTTCTTCCGGTCCACCCCACCAATTACCACCGCTTACCAATACTTTGCCGTTGGATAATAAAACTGCACTATGTCCGGTACGCTTCATACTTAGACTGTTTGTTAGTTTCCATTTTCCGGTTTCCGGATTATAGATTTCGCAAGTTTCTGTAGCCCCCTCTTCCGCTGCCGGACCTTCTCCAAACATAGTTCTACCACCGATTACTAAAATTCTTCCATCATTAAGTTTTACTATTTCTGCTTCAATTCGCTGAATTTTCATGGAATCCGTTTCCATCCATTCATTCTTCTTTGGAAAATAGATTTCACATTTTTTATACATATATTTGCTGCTTCCGATAGGATATTTTCCACCGCAGACCAGAATATTTCCATTAGACAATTTTACAGAGAAATGAGCAGTCCTACGGTTTAACATTGGTGCAACTTCTGTCCAAGTTTCATTATTAGGGTCAAATATTTCACAACCGACAATATTAGTATCAGCGTAAAAATCACTGGAGGAACCACCAATAACCAAAATTTTACCATTATCTAGTTTTATACTTGAATATTTAACTCTTGTATGGATTAAGCCATCTATTTCAGCCCAACTCCCAATTGATTGGGATAAAACATTGACCGTTATAAACAAGAAAGCAATGAAATGTTTTTTAAAACTGATTATTATCATTATTTCACCTATTTTAAAACTGTTATTCTTTTTGTTAAATGAATTGGTTTTGTTTGATTATAGATTAACAATGAGAGTAAATACATACCACTTGATAGTTGATTTGATATAAATTGAATTTCATGCGTTCCATAGTTTTTATATCCGTCATACAAAGTGATCACTTTTTTCCCTAAAATATTAAAAACACTTAGTTGAATTCTTGAGTTTTTCTCAAGACTAAGTAATATTTTTGTAGCCGGATTAAAAGGATTTGGGTAGATGTCAAGTTGATTCTTGAGTAAATCATTGTTCTCAAAGATTTTAGATTCTTTATTTAACATATCTGTTGGTACTGTAACTCTATTGGAATTTACTGATTCTTTATTCGTATTCGTGTATGCTGTTACATAATAGTAAACATCTGCTGTTGCAAATTTACCTCCAACAGTAACCGTTTGATCTATATAGTTAGTCTGGGAAGCCGATACTGTTGCGATATGATTATAATAACCGCAATTTATGCCACAGCCACTTAAATTTCTGTATATTTTATACCCCATCAATGAAGAATTACTTACAGCATTCCATTGTAATTTTGGATGACTATTTTGGTTACTCCAATTTAAATTTGCTGGCGGGCTAATAAAGTAATACGTATTTATTAACAAAGGGTCATTAGTTAAGTACGAATGCATTCTTTCTGCTTGTTCTAAAGTAAACCAATCAGCACAAGGATATGGCGTATACGACATAATATTTCTAGTATCCGGGTCCCATTCACCACCCCATGGCGGTGGTAAAACATTGTTGCTTACAAATTCACAATCTTGATTTACATTACCATCTACACCATTGAAAAAATTTCTATCTAATCCTGGATCAGGAGGAGTATCACAAATATAATCCCCACATTGCAGACAGGCCGGATAAGTTCCATCATCTTCACACTTATTATGATGAGTATGATATAATCCCAAACAGTGTCCAACTTCATGCGGTATTAACTTGTTACCAATACCATTTTTTGTAATAACGCATGAAGAGCTTAGTATATCTTTGGCTTTTGAGCTACCATAAGAACCAGTAAAGTAAACATCGATAGCATCAGTATGAGAATTAATTTGTATCAAATTATCAAATTTAGAAAGCGTAAAATTTAAATAATAACTACTTTTAATAATATCTCTCCCTACTTCTATACCTGTAATAGACCATTCAGCCAAATCGTTAAACAAGAGGTTGAATTGGTCAGCAACTTCTTGGTTTGTGTGTCCTCCTTGTCCAAAATCATCTCGAACAATATGAAAATAAAATTGAATAGTTCTTGGGATAATAATATCACCTTCAATTTCTTGTGGATTTGAGGAAGCAACAGTGGCACAACCACCATCTTGAGAAAAAATACTAAATGTTGTAAGCATAAATAAAAAAAATATTGTGATTAATAAATTAAATCGGATATGGGGGGGGGTATTTTGCATTTTAAACCTCGCTAATTTTGCTTAAGAATTGTTTTATTTATTATAAAGCAGAATAAACTTAAATTATTGAGACTATTGCAAAGTAATATTTTAAGATAGATTTGTCAAGTTAAAAACATTGAACCTTTTAAAAGACAGAGAAACAATTTATTTCACAGATAGGAACATCGGTATTAC
>JAJRZB010000520.1 GCA_024275455.1 Bacteroidota bacterium
GCAACAATTTTTCCTACTTCGGTACTTCCCGTAAAAAATATATGATCAAAAGGAAGTGCAAGTAATTCCGTTGAAATATTTTTATCTCCGTTAACAACTGCAATTTCTTCCGGATCGAATAATTGACTGAACATTTCCTCCAATAAAGCACTTGTATGCTCAGAGATTTCACTTGGTTTTAAAATAACCGTGTTACCCGCAGCAATTGCAGAAATAAGCGGTCCAACACTCAGTAAAAAAGGATAATTCCACGGAGAAATTATCAGCACATTTCCTTTGGGCTCATATTTTATAAATGCAGAATTTATAATTTGCGAAAGTGTTCGGTTTGCTCTTTTCTTTTTAGTCCATTTATTTAATTTCTTTTTTAAATGTTTTATTTCAGAAACAAGCGGAAATATTTCGGTTAAGTCAGTTTCTTCGGGGGGTTTCTTAAAATCATCTAACAGAGCTTTTTTTATTTTATCTCTATTAGCAAAAATCCACTTACTTATTTTTTCAAGTTTCTTAATTCTTTCACTAACTGGAGTTTGTTTAACTTTAAACTTATTATCTAACTGAGCGGTAAATAATTTTTCAATTTTCATATAATTATAATATATTAATTGTTCTAAACATCAAATTAGTAAATACATTATTATAATGATTTACTTTTTGTAAATAGTATTTAAAATAAAAATGTAACAATTATATTTCTCAAACATCTAAATTATAAATTAAATAATGGCGAGTTCTTATGTTAAATCGAAAATATCTTTTTGCAGCAATAATTATAATTGTTTCTGTAATTTCTAATTTTGCACAATCAAGTTTTTACCAACCTAATAAATATGATAATGTTCAATGGTCCCACGAAGACTTTGGTAAAATGTGGACTTTTGACAATGTACCAGTAGAGCAATTTAAAAAGAAATATAACTTTGAACCAACAGAAGAATGGCTCAATACAGTTCAAAAATCCGCTCTGCAGTTCGGTGGCGGATGTTCGGCAGCATTTGTTTCCGAAGATGGTTTAATAATGACGAATCATCATTGCGCAAGAAACAGGCTTGCAAGTATTCAAAAAGAAGGAGAGAATCTGCTAAAAGACGGTTTTTATGCAAAGACTCTAGAGGAAGAAAGAAAACTTGAAAATTTATTTGTAGATCAGCTGGTGTTTATTAAAGATGTTACAAAAGAAATAAGCGAGTATATGAATAATGGGAAAGACGATAATGAAAAAATTAAACTTAGAGAAGATATAAAAGATTCACTAGTACAGAAATATAATAAGGATACAGGGCTTAAATGTAAAATTGTTACTCTTTATTACGGTGGAAAATATTCTGTATATGGGTATAAAAGATATACTGATATTCGCTTGGTAATGTCGCCGGATTTTCAAATAGCAGCAACCGGCTGGGATTGGGATAATTTTACATATCCGAGATATGAATTGGATTTTATGTTTTTCAGAGCTTATGATAAAGAAGGCAAACCTATAAAAACTAATAATTTTTTTAAATGGAGTAAGCAGGGAGCAGTTGAAGATGAACCAATTTTTGTTATTGGTCGACCGGGAAGCACAGATAGACTATTATCAGTTTCTCAACTGGAATATTTCAGAGATCATGTTTACCCTTTTGCTTTAATTGGGTTTAATTCAATTTATTATGCTTACTTCAATCTTTATCAGAAACATCCTGAAAGGGAAGAATTACTCAATAGAGTAATGGGATGGGGTAATGCACGAAAATCCTATGCCGGCAGACTTGCCGGGTTAAAAAACAATTTTATAATGAAGAAGAAAAAAAGTTTTGAAAATGAATTAATTGAAAAAATTCATGCATCTCCTAAATTGTCTAAAAAGTACAACCATTTGTGGAGTGACATTGATAGTGTGCTAAATAAATTAAGTTATTATTCAAAAAGAAATATTATTGTGAGATTCAGCAGATTTATTAAACCTGTGTACTATAAAATGGCTAAAGATGTTATTAAAATTGCCAGACAAAAACAATTAACCGATGAAGAAAGAAATGAAGATTATAAAAGTGAAAATTTAGCTAAAACAATTGAAACTAAATACCCGGAAAAAATTGATACAGAGTTAGAAGATTATTTATTACAAGCAAATGTTGAATTTGTTACAAAGGTTTTAGGTCCGTCAAATTTTATTGTTGAAGAAATATTTGATAACAAATTGGGTGAAGATGCAGTTGAATTCCTTAAAGGAAAATCATTATTAACAAGTAAGGAAAGTTTTCTAAAATTTGCTCACGAAAGTTCTGAAAACATTCTTAATTCAAAAGACCCTTTTGTTAAATATGTTTTGGAAATTGAGAAAGAAAGTAAATCAATTAGTAAGACAGTTAAAGAATTAAATAATTCTCTTGCTGTTCTTAATCAGCAATTGGGTGAAGTAGTTTATAAAGTTTTTGGTGACCAAATTCCACCGGATGCTACCTCTACTCTAAGAATTTCGGATGGAGTAATAAAAGGTTATGAATATAACGGCACAATTGCCCCGGGTAAAACCACTTTTTACGGATTATGGGATAGGTATATTTCTTTTGGTGGGAAAACTTATCCTTGGGGTTTACACGAAAGATGGAAAACTCCGCCTAAAGAGTTAGAGCTTTCCAAATTTATTGGTTTTGCTTCAACCAATGATATTGTTGGGGGTAATTCAGGAAGTTCGGTAATAAATAGAAATAAGGAAGTTGTTGGCTTAGTACATGATGGCAATATTGAAAGTCTAGCCGGGTCAACAATTTTTCTTGAAGAAAACAACAGAACAGTAGCAACAGACTCAGATGGGTTATTAGAGTCTTTAAAGTATGTTTATAAAACAAAAAGACTTGTAAATGAGTTGCTAAATGGTAAAATAGAATAATGTCTGGAATGCAAAAAGGTTTCGTTCAAGTTTATACAGGAAACGGTAAAGGAAAAACAACTGCTGCATTAGGGTTGGTTGTTAGAGCTGCCGGCGCTGGATATAAAACTTATTTTGCTCAATTTATGAAAAGCTATAATTATAGTGAGTTAGTAAGTTTAAAGAAATTATCTGAATGGATAACTATTGAACAATTTGGTGACGATTCATTTGTTTTTAAAAGGGAGAAACCAAGCAGAGAACTAATTAAGTCTATCTTAAATGGAATTAAAATTGCTGAACAAAATATGTTAAGCGGTAAATATGATTTGATAGTATTAGATGAAATTTGTGTCTCTATTTATTTCGGACTAATTTCAATTCAAAGAGTAATTGATTTAATAAATAAGAAACCCGAAAATGTTGAACTTATTTTAACAGGAAGATATTGCCCTGAAGAAATATTAAAAACTGCAGATTTAGTTACCGAGATGAAAGAAGTAAAGCATTATTATAATTTAGGAATAACATCACGTAAAGGAATTGAATCTTAACAGTTTTATTCAATACCCATAAACCTTAAACAATTTACGGTAATTAATGTTGCTATATAAGCAGTGCCTGTATAGATTGCAACCTGCAAAACTGGTATACGCCAACTCCAGGTTTCCTTTCTTGTAACAGCTATTGTAGAAATACACTGCATGGCAAACATAAAAAATACAATTAAACCTAAAACAGTAGCCGGTGTAAATAATTTCTTATTTGTTCCCTCAATTTTTGCATTCCTCATTGAGTTTAGAAGTGAGGATTGAATAGTCTCATCAGTACCGGTAACTTTAAAAATTACTGCTAACGAGCTAACAAATACTTCTCGTGCAACAAATGCAGAAATTAGTGAGACCCCAATGCGCCAATCCATTCCCAAAGGTGTCATCAACGGTTGAATTGTTTTGCCAATTTGGGAAGCATAGGATGTAGAAATTCTTTCAATTTTTTGCATTTCATAATATTCCATTTTACTTAAATTCGTGTTATCAATTTTAGGATTAGAGTTAGGAAAATAAGTAAGTGCCCCAAGAACTAAGGAGAAAACAATAATTATTGGTCCCGCACCTTTTAAATACTGCTTTGTACTTGTATAAGAATTTCTTAAAACAGATTTTAATTTTGGCAACTTATAAGTTGGCAATTCTAAGATAAAAGAAGAGTTATCTTCTTCGCGGATAATTGTTTTCCTGAATTTATTAATAATGGCTGCAACAACTACCGAACTGATAATGCTAAATAAATATATTAGTGAAAGTATAATCCCTCCAACCCATGCTTTATCTTGAGGCAATAAAAAAGCAATAAGTAAGGCGTAAACCGGAAGTCGTGCACTACAGCTCATTAACGGAATAATAAAAATTGTTAAAAGTCTTTCTTTTCTGTTAGACATTGTCCTGGAAGCTAAAATTGCCGGAATTGCACATGCAAAACCGGAAAGCATAGGCACAAATGATCTTCCATTTAAACCGATTTTAGAAAGCGGTCTATCAATTAACATTGCACCTCTTGCAAGATAACCGGTATCTTCGAGAAAACCTAAAATTAAGAAAAGAATTAAAATCTGTGGTACAAAGACCAGTACTGCACCAAGACTGCTAATAATACCATCGGAAACTAAATCACCCAACCAGTTATAACCGATAGTTTCAACTGCAAAATTTGCTAAAAGGGCAAAAGACTCATCAACTAATTCCATTAGGGGAAGTGCCAAATAAAATATTGAGGTAAACACCACTCCCATTAAAATAAAAAAGATAATAATTCCGAAATATTTATGTAGTAAAATACTATCAAGTTTTAACGTAAAGTTATCAGGTTTGTTTTTAGAAATTGGATTTAAAACTTTTAAGTTTTTATTGGCTGCATCAAGATTCTTTTGAGGAACTTTTTGTTTTATTACGTTATGTTCAATTTGCTCAATTTTTTTATATTCATTTAATAAAATATCGGAATCCCCGTTTTCACTAATTCTGGTAGTAGGAATAACATTGTAGCCAGTACTTTTATTTAGAGCGGCACTTACTTTTCTAACTAATTTTCCAACCCCTTTTCCGTTTCTCCCGTCAATTTTAACAACATCACAACCTAATTCTTTCTCTAAATCTTTGGCGCAAATTTCAAATCCTTTTTTATCTAAAATATCAATCATTGTTACGGCAACAATAACTTTAAATTTTGAACGTAGCAATTGATCGACCAGCAATAAATGTCTGGATAATTGACTTGCATCCACTGTTACAATAACAAGATCGGGTATACCGAATTGAGGATGCTTATAAAGAGCATTTATAGTTACTTCTTCATCAGGTGAATTTGGAACTAAACTAATTATTCCTGGTGAATCTAATAAATTGGCTTCAATATTAAATTTTTTCTGAAAATTGGTCGCATTGTATTCAACTGTTGAACCGGGATAATTAACGGTTTTAAAATTTTGACCGCTCAGATAATTTAACAGAGTTGTTTTGCCGGAGTTTGGTGGACCGACAAGTGTAATAAGCGGAAGGGTAGTTTTAACATCATTCATAATAATCTAATTGATTCCGCCTCGTTTCTTCTGATTGCAATCATTGTACCGCGTATGGCAAATGCCAAAGGATCGTTAAATAGTGATTTATTAACTAATTCTATTTCTTGTCCTGGTGTAAAACCAATTTCAATAATTCTTCTAAAAGAAGGATGGTTATTATCGACACTTTCAATAACCGCCTTTTCTCCAAAGTTCAAATCTGCTGCTGTTTTCATACTTTTCATTTAAATAAGGAAAACAAATATTATTTAGATTTAGTCTATATAAAATTAGGTAGACTTGTTTTGTTTGTCAAGCTAAAAATTTGGATATTGATATCTCTTAAATAATTTTCTTTATCCAAATTGTTAAAATATTTAAATTGTGTAAAATACTTTGTAGTTTAAAATATGCAATTACCTCTTTTAATAGATTTAGACGGTGTTCTTAGAATAGGTGAAAACCCCGCTAAAAACATTCAAACTTTTTTTACTTATTTAAAACAAGAAAACATTCAAGCTTGTATTTTGAGCAATTCTTCGCTTTTTAGTTCAAATCAAATTATCGAATATTTTGATGAACACTCTATTCAAGTTGAAGTTCCAATTATTACTGCTATTGATGCTGCATACGACTATATTTATAATCGTTACAAAAAGGTTGCGGTTTATACTTCCCAAAATGTAAAAAAATTATTTGAAGATTTTTTAGATTATAATAACCCGGAAGCTGTTTTAGTAGGTGATATTGGTAATAAATGGAATTATGAACTTATGCAAACTATTTTTGAGTTTGTAAAAAATGGAGCCGAACTAATTGCTGCCCACAAAAATAAGTTTTGGTATAAACCAAATTTAGGAATTCAATTGGATGCAGGACCTTTTATACATGCAATAGAATATGCAGCCTCAACCAAAGCAACATTAATAGGAAAACCATCTTCTTTGTATTTTCACTCGGCGTTGCAAAAAATTAAATATAAACCCAAACAAAATTTTATAATGCTTGGTGATGATTTAGAGTCGGATATAAAAGGGGCAAAGCAGATAGGGGCAAAAACTATTCTAATATTAACAGGTAAAACGAAAAGTGATTATGCGTCAGGATATAAAAAATATATAGATTATGAAGCGAACAACTTAACAGAAGTACTAAATATTTTGGAAAAACTGAAAAGAGAAAAAACTGAAAAGAGAAAAAAATGAATGAGATGAAAAGACACCCCGCAATACTTAAAAGAGAATCTTCGGCATTATTAGTAGTAGATATACAAGAACGATTATTTAGAGTAATGCAGAATTATGAAGCTCTTTTGGAAAATGTTTTAAAATTGATTAAAGGAATGAAAATTTTAAATATTCCGATATTTTATACAGAACAATATCCGAAAGGATTGGGAAGTACAGTTCAACTAATTAAAGAAGAATTAAATGGAGATGCTATGCAAAAATTATCCTTTAGTTGCGGCGGTGCGGAAAACCTATTTGAAGAATTAAAACATCAAAAAATTAAACAAGTAATTGTTGTTGGCATCGAGAGTCATGTATGTGTTCAACAAACTGTTTTAGATCTAATAGCTAACGGTTTTCAAGTACATCTTCCGGTTAATGCGGTTTCCTCTAGATTTAAAATTGATTATGATACAGCTCTTAAAAGAATGGACAAACACAATGCCGAAATTACCACTGTCGAATCAATTTTATTTGAACTTTTAAATGTTTGTACAATCCCGGAATTTAAACCGATAACCTTTTTAATAAAATAATAACACTTCTTTATCCACTTCTTTTTAATTACAACTCTTAACTTATTTATCACATAGCCGATAATAAAGCAAGTAAAATTTAAAATAATTGACGGGGGCGTCTAAATATGGTAGCGATTAGTAAATTAAGTATAGCACTAATGTTTTTCATATCAATTTCGGTTTCTTTAGGTAATCAAAATAATCTAAGTACTAATGAAGGGGAAGAATACCTCGCCTTTGCAGAAAAGATGCCGGAACCGGTAGGGGGATTACCTGCCATATATAAATTAATTAAGTATCCGGAAATCGCAAAAAAAGCAGGAATAGAAGGAAAAGTTTATGTACTGGCTTTTATTAATGAAAATGGTGGAGTTGATGATGTAAAAGTTGTTAAAGGTATTGGTGGTGGTTGCGATGAGGCTACAGTAAAAGCAGTAAAAAAAACTAAGTTCTCGCCAGCAACTGCCGAGGGGAAAAATGTAAAAGTAAAAATGTCACTTCAAATTCAATTTAAACTAAAATAGCCAAAAAATATGAATATACTTAAAAAACTAAAATTTGTTAGGAAAATCCAATTAGGATTCCTCTTATTAGGTGCAATTTCAACCTTTATTGCTGTTAGCGATTATTTTCAAATGAATAGAATGTCTGACTCGAAAAGTGCACTATATAATCAATATATTGAACCTAAGGACCATGTTGATAATTTATATCTTGAATTTCAAAAAACGCAATTTGTAATGCTGAAGTTTTCAATAGAAGAATTTTCATCTGACTTTAAAAAGAATATTGCTGAATATAACTCTCTTAAAAAAAAGATTGATAGTCTGCTGGATTCTTTAGATGCTCATAGTTATAACGAAATAATTAGTGAAAAAGTAAATAAAATAAAAAGTATCTGGGGTAATTATAAAAATGTTGTTGCAGATGCAATAATTAGTGCTGCTGCAACACAAACTTATGACATGGCAGCAGTTATAGCAACAACTTCAGGAAAAGAAGTAGGAACAGAAATAGTCCAAAATGTAGAAGAAATAGTTCAGGAGTTGGAGTATAATTCTGAAAAGTTAAACAGTGAGTTTCAAATTGCTGAAGAAGAAGCAACATTTTATTTAACTGTTGGAATGATATCAGGAACTTTAGTCCTCTTATTTAGTATATTTTTATTAGCCCCTAAAATTGGGCAGCCAATTAAGCATTTGGTCACACTCCTAAAAGAGTTCTCTCTTGGTAATTATAATAATGAAATAGAGTGTAAAAGTGAGGATGAATTTGGAGAGCTGATGAGCATGGCTAAAAAATTTCAGGAAGCTCAAATAGAAAAAATAATTGCAGCTTAAAAAATTGCAGCGGGTGAATTAGTTAAAGTAAACGAAGCTTCTGAGAAAGATACTTTAGCACAAGCTTTTAATAAAGAAGTCTCTATTCTTGAAGATTTATTATCGGAACTTGATAAATTGATTGATGCAAATGAAAAAGGTGATCTTTCACTTCAATTGGATAAATCAAGATTTTCAGGAGGATGGGCAAGAATACTTGATGGGTTAAATACATTGCGAAGTGCTACTTTAGAACCAATTACAGAAGCCCGAAAAGTTTTAAGTTTAATGGCTTCCGGTGATTTTAGAGTTAGGATGGAAGGCGATTACAAGGGTGATTATGCTAAAATTAAGAATGCTGTAAATCAGGTTGCAGTTTCCCTAAATGAAATTATAGGTAAAGTTAAAGTTAGTGCTGAAGATTTAGCTTCATCGGCTACACAAATTTCATCTCGAACCGTAGAAATGGCTGCAGGAGCAAGTGAACAAAGTTCGCAGACTTATGAGGTTGTTACTTCCATTGAAGAAATGACAAATACTATTACAGATAGTACCAGGAATGCTACAAGTGCGGCAGCAGCGGCTCAAGAAGCCGGTGATAGAGCAAGAAACGGGGGAAGAGTTGTAGAGGAAACGATTAGCGGAATAAATAGAATTGCGGATGTAGTTATTAAATCGGCACAAACAATTGAAGAGTTAGGAAATTCCAGTGATCAAATTGGTGAAATTATCCAAGTTATTAATGAAATTGCAGACCAAACAAACTTATTAGCATTAAATGCCGCAATTGAAGCTGCAAGAGCCGGTGAACATGGAAGAGGTTTTGCTGTAGTAGCTGATGAAGTAAGAAAATTAGCAGAAAGAACTACAGGTGCAACAAACGAAATTACTTTGATGATTCAAAGAATTCAAGAAGATACTATCGGTGCTGTCGATTCAATTGAAAAGGGTAAAGAAGAAGTTGAAAAAGGAAAATCCTTAGCCGGTGATGCAAGAAATGCTCTAAATGAAATAATTGAAAATACCGACGAAGTTGCAAGTTTAATTAATCAATTAGCTGGAGCAAGTGAAGAACAAAATGCTACTAGTGAGCAAATAAGTAAAAACGTTGAATTAATTAGCAATGTAACTCAACAAACAACAGAAAGTACAGAACAAATTAGTATTGCAGCTGAAAATCTTAATAGACTAACTGATAATTTACAAGAAGTTGTTGATCAATTTAAACTTGATTTTTCATATCAAAATAAAGTGCAAGAAACCAGTATGGAGTACGAAACTTTAAACGAGACTGTTCAGGAAGATACATCTGTTAATGTATAAAGAAAGGAATGGTTAGTTAAGAAATCCGGTAAAGAAAGTTTACCGGATTTTTTTTATTGATCTCTAATATCTTGTTTCCGTAAAGAATTGTTTGAGTTTTTTTCAATAAGCATTTTAGTAACTATTGGAGGGACAAAATCACTAACATCACTATTAAATTGTGCAAGATTTCTGATAATTGTTGAGTTTAAATAAGTATATTTTTCGTGCGGCATTAAAAATATTGTTCGTAAATGTTCATCCAGCTTTCTATTCATAAGAGCCATCTGAAATTCATATTCAAAATCACTTACTGCTCTCAATCCTCTAATTATTCCTACTGCGCCAACTTCTTTAGCATGGTCAACAACAAGGCCGTCAAAAGAATCTACTGTAACAGAAGGGTATTCTTTTAAACATTCCTTTATCATAATTAATCTTTCGCTAACAGTAAACATTGGTGTTTTAACCGGATTTTTAGCTACTGTTACAACCACTTTATCAAAAAGTTTTATAGCGCGTTTAATTACATCAATGTGTCCGTTTGTTATCGGATCGAATGTACCGGGATAGATTACAGTTTTCATATATATTCTTTTTTATTAAGAAAAAATGGTTTAATTGTTTTCAAACTTATAAATAAGACTATCGCCCAATTTTTTAAATGGTTCTAAATTAAAACCAATAATATCTTCTTTTTCGGTTTGAACGGATCTTTCTATTATTAAAATTCCGTTCTTCTCTAAATAGTTATTAATTAACAGATTTTCAACAACAATATATATGTCATTTCTAAAAAATGGAGGATCAGCAATTATTAAATTATATTTTTCATGCTCCTTTCTTTTTGTAAAATTTACACAAGAAGTTTTATAAACTTTTGCATATGGTTCAATTTTAAAGCTTTCAATTGTATTTAACAAGTTTTTATATATTAAATAATTTTGTTCAACAAAATGGACTTTTTCTGCTCCACGACTAATTGTTTCTAATCCTAACGAGCCTGAACCTGCATATAAATCGCACATTAAAATACTATCAAAATCAATTCTATTATTAAGATAATTAAATATTGATTCTTTAGTTTTATCAGTAGTTGGTCTAACTAATTTTGATTTGGGAACTTTAATTATCCTTCCTTTTAAAAAGCCAGCAATTATTCTCATGATAATAGTCTAAATGCTATACCAGCAGCAGAAGTAAATTTATTAAACTGTTCAGTAACATATGTTTTTTCAGCTAAACCGGATTCAATATCTATAGAATCAAAAGGATTGACAAGCTGTACTTTTAAATTTGTAGAAGATTCAATATTATTTATTAATTCTTTGGAGGTAAAATTTCCGGCTATAAATAATTCATCAATGTTTTCTTTAGTTAATTCTCTTTCTTTTATTTCTTCTACTATAGAATTTAACTCAAAAGGTATTTCGTTTAAGTTAGAGTATTTTTTACTTTTGAAAAAGGTAAGGTTTCCTTTCACAAAAAATATGAACGAAATCAAATCATTTTCAATAAAAAGACTTAATTGATTAGATGAATAATTATTCATTTGCAAAAATGCTGTAGAAGCTATATGAGCATTATCAATATACTGAAGGGACAAACTATTTCTTACACAAAATTTATGAATACGTTTAAGAGAGTCTTTAGCGATTGCAAAAACAAGCATCCTTTTGGCAGTTTGATAACTGTTTGAAAATAATTCCACTTTTTGAACGGAATAATTTTCCGGATTGTCTTCCGGTAAAAGTTTTGAAAGCTCCCAATTTAAATATTCACTTTGATCCTTTTCTGTCAGATTTTTGTCAATAGGTATTTCAACAACATTAAAAAAGTTAAGTGGTAAGCAAACAGAAGCTACAGAAGAGTTTATTGATTTTCTAAGATCAATTTCATTATAGGCATTTTGGAGAATGTTTATGAATTTGGATTCTTTAAAGGAATGCTGAAGCGGTTATTCAAAAAATTCCTCATCAACATTCTCCAAAATGAAATTATCATTTTTAAAAGCTATCTCAACTAATTGTAGTTTTTCTTCAGCAATGTTTAATCCAAGTTGATTAGTAAAGATAGACATTCAAGATTTATTCCCAACTTGCAGTATTTTTAAGGGATTGACTTTTTAGGTCACCAATTGTTCCGTAGCCATCAGGACACTCAACATAATAAAGAGTACCGATTACTGTGTTTGTATCAACTCTTACTATTTTTCCTCTTCTATTGATAACAGTATCTATTGAAACTGTTGTATCTACCTGTAGTATATATTTCGAATGGGTTTTTGGAGAATAGAAAAGTGATTCTGGAGCAAAGGTTTCACTTTCCGGAGAAAATTTTACATTTGCTAAATCTTCAAACGGATTTGTAGAACGATTTGTAAAACTATCAACCCCGGTCATTAAAGCATGAACTGCTGAGTCAGTTTTAATAAAGTATATGAGAGTATCTAAATCATCCGTATACTGGTCGTTTCGTTTTTCCCACAGTATTTCAGCTTGTCGAATATTATCCATTCTTGCTTGAGATTCAGACCTAAAATAATTTTCCTTTTGTATATATTCAGTAGGATCAATAATAGCTACTCTAATTAAAACATAAGCTAAAATTGCAATTACTACATATAAACCAGCATGAATATACCAAGGTTCACTCTTTTTGTCCATTTTTCCTCCGGAGGTTGTAATATCTATTTATCTAAGTATATGTATTCTTTTATTCTATTTAATTTTTTTTTACCCATACCTTTAACTTCAGTTAATTCATCTAAAGAACTAAAACCGCCTTTATTATTCCTTAATCGAACAATTTTTTCAGCAGTTTTTTTGCCAATGCCCGGTAGCTTTGTTAAAATGATAACATCGGCAGTATTTATATTAATACTGCTTTGTTTTAGTATTAGAATATTTTTTTTCTTAGATTCTTTTTTTCGTCTACTAAAATCTAAAAGTTCAGGCTCAGAATCAACCATTTTTTCTACATTTTTCTCTGAGCTTAGTCGATTATAATTATTACTTTTTAATGCTTCAAAAAGACTATCTTGAAAATTATAATTGAACTTTTTCTCATCTATACTTAAAAACTCGGGATTGGAACGATTTATAAAAAGTCCGAAAGTAAAAGTTGATAGAACAAAAGCCATCGTAATCACTTCGGTTTTTGTTAACCCGAGCTTTAGAGAAATTTTTTCTAATAGTTTTTTCAAAATAAATATCGATTTATTCGAAATTTAAAATAGAAACTAAAAAATCCCCCTAAAAAATTTTCAGTTTTTCACATTACCAACATTCGGAGTTTTATTTAATTCTTTCAGTAATTCTTTTTCTCTTGAATTTATTTTCCTTGGTACATGAACATTTATTTTTACCAACTGGTCACCGGAACCATGTTGATTAAGGTGCCTAATACCTTTCCCGCGCATTTTTAAAAATTTTCCAGGTTGTGTTCCCGGTTCAATTTTCAAACTTGCTCTTCCATTAATTGTTGGAATTTCAACCGAAGTTCCCATTACAATTTGAGGATAAGTAAGATACAATTCATAAATTAAATCATCTCCATCTCTCGTAAAATATTGATGCTCTAATTCTTGGAAAACTACAATTACATCTCCTGCAGGTCCGCCGTTTTTTCCTGCATTACCTTCACCTCTCATAGTCATGTAACTATTGTTTGTAACTCCTGCCGGAACATTTACTTTTATTTTAGATTCTACATAAACTCTTCCGTCACCGGAACATGTTTTACA
>JAJRZB010000521.1 GCA_024275455.1 Bacteroidota bacterium
AATTGATTTGGTTGTTAGAGAAGTAATTGAGGAATTAACAAGAAGAGGATTTCAAATTGAGGATAAAACTTCAAATATAGCTCCTTCAATTCAAAAAATTAATATGAGTAAAAATAAAACTCCATTGTTAACAGAAGCTAATATTCTGGAAATTGATTCAAATATTAATGAAATAGAAATACCGGTAAAAACTATTATTACCCCAAGTGCGCAGGATTTGATTAGAAAAAGAAAAATTAGAATTACAAAAATTGGTTAAATTATAGCATAACTGATAGAGTTTAAAGGACATTTGTAAAAAGTGAATATTTCAGAGAAAGAATTACAAGAAATAGTAAAAAAAGTTGTACAAAATGTTGTTGATAAAATTGATAATTCGACTAACAACAACACTGGTATTTCTTCAAGAGGGGATTGGGGCGTTTTTGAAGATATGAATAATGCTATTGAGGCAGCTCATTTAGCATTTGATGAATATAAAGATCGAAGTATGCAATGCCGCAAAAAGTTTATAGATGCTGTTAGACAAATGTCGATTGACCATAAAGAAGAACTTGCCCGAATGACAGTTGAAGAAACCAAGATGGGACGTGTTGAACATAAAATTATGAAGTTTGTTAATGCAGCGGAAAATAGCCCGGGAATTGAATATCTAAAACCTGAAGCTTGGTCGGGTAAAAACGGTTTAGCTATTGATGAGTTTGCCCCATTTGGAGTAATTGGGAATATTACTCCAAGCACACATCCCGGTCCTACAATGATAAATAATATTATAATTCAACTTGCTGCAGGTAATACTATTGCTTTTAATTCGCACCCTTCTGCAAAAAAAATAAATGCTAAGGTAATTCAAATGGCAAATCAGTATATGGTAAATGCTGGTGCTCCAAACAATTTAGTTACATGTGTTAAAGAACCCACTCTCGAAACCGCAAAGACTTTATTTGAGCATAAATATGTTGAACTACTTTCAGTAACCGGTGGACCTTTTATGGTTGAAATGGCAATGAAATATCCTAAAAAAATAATTGCTGCGGGACCCGGAAACCCGCCAGCCCTTGTTGATGAAACGGCTGACCTTCAACTGGCTGCGGAAGAAATTACGCAAAGCGCAGCTTATGATAATAACATTTTATGTATTGCGGAAAAAGAAATTTTTGTTGTTGAATCTGTTTTTGAAACATTTATGCGAGAAATGGAAACTGCAGGTAATGTGAGGTTGACTAAAGAACAAATGAATCAGATGGCTGAAAAAGCGTTGGAGAAAAATGGAAGACATTGGATTATAAGTAGGGATTTTGTTGGAAGAAATGCCAGTGTTTTAGCAAAAGCTTTAGGAATTAATGTTTCTGATTCCGTTCCGTTATTATTTGGTGAAACTGAAAAAGATCATCCTTTTGTTATTGCCGAACAAATGGCACCATGTATTCCTGTAGTGAGAGTTAAGAATTTTGAAGAAGGTGTATCCGCAGCATTGAAAGCAGAGCATGGGTTTAAACATACTGCAAGTATTTTTACAAAAGATATGGAACGAGCGACATACTACACAAAAATTCTTGATTGCGATGTACACACAATAAACGGAGGAACATTAAGAGGTGATGGTGGTGATTTGGGAGAAGGCTATTTTTCTCATACAATTGCAACTCCAACGGGCGAAGGAATTTGTACACCACGGGATTTTTCTCGTAAAAGAAGAATAATGGCTCATGGCTCATTAAGATTTGTATAAAAAAAATAAAGGATTTACTATGGTAAATGAATGGGAATTAAAAAGACTTTTTGTTGAGCTGGGTAAAAGAATTTGGCAAAGAAATTATGTTGCTGCTAACGATGGGAATATGACGGTTCGTCTTAATGATAAAGAACTATTAACGACACCTACAGGAATCAGCAAAGGTTTTATGACTACTGATATGATTATTAAAGTAGATTATAACGGGAAAATTATATCCGGTAATCCTAATTACCGACCTTCGAGCGAAGTGAAAATGCACATAGATGTTTATAAAGAAAGACCCGATATTAATGCTGTAGTTCATGCCCACCCTCCGTATGCAACAAGTTTTGCAGTTGCCGGTATACCATTAGATAAGTGTGTTTTACCCGAAGCTATAATAGTTATTGGTGCTGTTCCTATTGCTAAATACGGACTTCCATCTACAGATGAACTTCCCGATAACATTAGACCGCACATAAAAAAAATGATGTGATTCTTCTTGAAAATCATGGAGCATTAACATTAGGTCCCGATTTACTTACTGCTTATCATAGAATGGAAACACTTGAGCATACTGCTAATATTGTAAGTAAAGCTATTCAACTTGGCAATCTTGGTGTTCTACCAGAAGAAGAGAGGGATAGGTTGATGGCTTTAAGAGATAAATTTAATTTACAAGGAAAAATAACAACGTGTGATGCAACTCCAATGAGTAGTGAATCCTATCCGAAAATAAATACGGAACAATTAAGTTTTAACAGCTCAACTAAAATCTCCGATGAACAAATTAAAAAAATAACGGAAGACGTAATTGCTAAATTTCGAAAGTGATTTTCTAATTGAGGGAATATGAAAATATTAATTGCAAATCCGGGAAGCACATCTTATAAATGTAAATTGTATGAAACAGACGATATGTCTGTTCTTTTCCAAGCTACAGTTGAAAGAATTGGAGATTTGGAAGGGATTTATTCTTACTCGTTTGGAAGTAAAGAACAAAAGAAAGAGTTTATAGAAATTCAAGATTATTATAAAGCGGTTGATCTAACTTTATCATCATTAAAAGAAAAATATCCTATTGAAAATATTGATGCCGTAGGTTTTAAGACAGTTCACGCAAAAGATGTATCCGGTTGTGTAGAATTAACTGACGATGTATTAGCTTCAATGGAAGCTTATCATTCCTTGGCACCTGTCCACACAGATGTTTATATAACTGCAATTTCCGTATTTAAAAAGTTATTAACTTCAACTCCGCTTATAGGGTTATTTGAGACACACTTTCATGTTAACATTCCCGAAGAAGCATATCTTTACGGAATACCTTATGAATACTATAAAAAACATGGCATTAGAAAGTACGGATTTCACGGAGCTTCCCACAGATATATAGGAGGAAGAGCTTATGAATTATTTGAAGCGAAGAAAGTTATTTCCTGCCATCTCGGTGGAAGTGCGTCAGTGTGTGCAATTAAAGACGGTTGGTCAATTGATACATCGATGGGAATGTCACCTCAAAGCGGATTGTTAAATTCGAATCGCATTGGAGATTTCGATTCCTTTGCACTTCTTTATCTAATGGAAAAAGAAAATTTATCAATTGAAGACACAAGAAAAATTTTAATGTCTAAAGGCGGTTTACTTGGTCTTTCCGGAGGACTTAGTGATTTTAGAGATATTGAAAATAAAATGAATAATGGTGATAAACAAGCAAAGATAGCATTCAAAACTTTTGCTTATTATGTTAAAAGATATATCGGAGAATATTTGGCAGTGCTAAATGGTGCTGATTGTATTGCCTTTACAGCCGGAGCCGGACAAAAATCTCCTCTACTAAGAAAAGAAATTATCGGACAACTTAATAACCTCGGGATAATTTTAGATAATGAAAAAAATAATGAAAATCCTACCGAAGGAATTATTTCATCTGAAAACTCAAAAGTTATTGTTGCTGTAATTCCAACAAATGAAGAATTTATTGTTGCAAAAGAAGTGGAAAAATATTGTAAAGCTCAATAAATATTATTTCTGCAGTTATAACAAAACTACTCTATTTAAAAATAAAAGACCCAACTTATTATTACTAAACAAGTTAGGTCTAGTGGGCCCAGATGGACTCGAACCACCGACCCTCTGATTATGAGTCAGATGCTCTAACCAACTGAGCTATGAGCCCAAAATTGAACTCCAAAAATAATACATTGAATTTTTGAAAGCAATACAATTTTCAAGAAAAAAAATAATAAATTAAAATTTATTATTTATTAATTTATTTCTTTTTTCCTATCATTTAAAGGACTTATAATGAATACTAATCAAGACTCATCTTTTAAGCC
Organism: Bacteroidota bacterium; assembly: GCA_024275455.1. Taxonomy (GTDB): domain Bacteria; phylum Bacteroidota; class Ignavibacteria; order Ignavibacteriales; family Melioribacteraceae. The sequence continues at coordinate 4,057 of JAJRZB010000521.1, forward strand.
TTACATTTCAGCAAATGATTTTATACCTGAGTTTACTCCTAAAGCAATTATTCTTGGTGCATTATTCGGTATTATTTTCGGTGCAGCAACTGTTTATCTTGGATTAAAGGTAGGCTTGACTGTAAGTGCTTCAATACCAATAGCAGTACTTGCAATTTCTGTTTTTAAGTATATTGGTAAATCTACAATTTTGGAGAACAATATCGTTCAGACAATCGGTTCGGCAGGTGAATCTGTTGCTGCCGGTGTGGTTTTTACAATTCCCGCATTACTATTTTTACCTGGTGGAAGTGAATATTTTCAGTATTTTCAAATTTTTGTTTTAGCTCTTGCCGGGGGTATACTCGGTGTTTTATTTATGATTCCACTTAGAAGGTCTTTGATTGTTAAAGAACATGGTAAGTTACCTTTCCCTGAAGGTACAGCTTGCGCTGATGTTCTTGTTGCCGGTGAGAAGGGAGGTAAGCTTGCTCAAAAAGTTTATTATGGTTTAGGAATGGCTTTCCTCTATAAATTTTTTATGTCAATACTTGGTTTATGGAAAGATGTACCTACTTATATTTTTAGTAAAAAATCCGGTTTACCAAATGGTACAATTAACGGTGGAATAACTCCCGAATTACTTGGAGTTGGTTATATTATTGGTCCTAAAATAGCGGGAATAATGGTAGCCGGGGGCGTACTTTCTTGGCTGGTACTTATTCCTTTAATTACACTTGTAGGTGATAGCTTAACAACAACATTTGCTCCTGCAACAAAACTCATTTCAGAAATGACACCAAGTGAAATTTGGAGTAACTATATCCGGTATATTGGAGCCGGAGCTGTAACTTTCGGCGGGATCATAACTTTAATCAGATCATTTCCAACTATAATAAGTGCGTTTAGCGATTCATTTAAAGACCTTAAAGAATCAAGAGGGGATAATAAAGTTGTAAAGAGTAGAGTTGAAAAAGATATACCCTTAGTTTATGTTTTAGTTGGAAGTGTAGTACTTGTTATTTTTATGGCACTTATTCCTAATATTCCTACAAACCTCTTATCAGCAATAATGATAGTTGTTTTCGGTTTCTTTTTTGTTACTGTTTCCTCAAGAATTGTAGGCCTTATAGGTTCATCCTCAAATCCTATTTCAGGAATGACCATTGCAACTTTAATGGCAACGGCATTAATTTTTGTGGGAGTTGGATGGACAGGCGATTTTTATCAACCTGTTGTTTTAATCGTCGGTTCAATTGTATGTATAGCCTCGGCAAATGCAGGAGCAACTTCTCAAGATTTGAAAACCGGCTACATTGTTGGTGCGTCTCCGCTTAAACAGCAGCTGGGTTTAATTATTGGTGTTGTAGCATCTTCCTTTGCTATTGGAGGTACGGTTCTTTTACTTAATAATGCATTGGGTATTGGACCAATAACTCCGGATCATCCCAATCCTTTACCGGCACCGCAAGCAACTTTAATGGCAACTGTTATTAAAGGTTTGTTAAGTCAAAATTTACCTTGGGGATTAGTAATCTCCGGTATGGGAATAGCTGCTGTAATGGAATTAAGCGGAGTGCGTTCATTACCATTTGCAGTTGGAGCATATTTGCCTTTATCTACAAGTACTCCGATTTGTGTTGGCGGACTTGTTAAACTTGTTGTAGATAAGATTAAAAATACAAAGGAAGAAGAATCGGAAATTGGACCGGGAGCATTATTTAGTTCCGGACTGATAGCGGGGGGAGCATTAACAGGGATTCTAATCGCTATATTAATTGGAACAAATTACGATGGAAAACCAATTGCTGATTATCTAAACACTCATGTTGCTGAAGGACTGGGAATAGCAGGTGATGTAATTTCTCTGCTAATATTCTTAGGTTTAGCTTTAGTATTATTTAAATTTGCGATCTCTAAAGAAGAAAAATAAATTTAATATTTAGGTATCTATGAACAATGATATAAATATTGCTGCAGAAAAAAAATTGTCTTCCGGGTATATTAGGTGGTTTGTACTTGTCATAATTAGTTTAGCAATGTTCGGTAATTACTATGTTTATGATAGCATTGCTCCTATTGCAGATATGCTTAAGCAAGATTTAGGATTTACCGATGAAAATATAGGGCAGATGTATTCCGTCTATAGTATTGCTGCTGTTGTTATTCTGCTGTTCGGCGGAGTTTTTATTGATAAATACGGTACAAAAATTTCTATAGTTTTATTCGGCTTAATTTGCTCTATTGCTGCTGTTATCCCGGCAATTACTGATGATCTAAATGTTATGCTCTTCGGTAGAGTTCTTTTAGGAATTGGTTCTGAACCACTAATTGTTGCTGTTACAACTGCTCTTGCAAAATGGTTTAAGGGGAAAGAACTGAGTTTTGCTTTTGGTATCAATTTAACTATTGCCCGGCTTGGTTCGGTTGCTGCTGATAATTCACCTACATGGGCAAGTGGTTTTTATATAAATTGGCATGACCCGTTAGTATTATCTGCAATACTCGGGCTAATTTGTTTGGTAAGCGGAATTATTTATTGGCTTCTGGAAACGACTGCCGAAAAAAAATATACTATTGGTCAAGCCGGAGAAACAGATAAATTTGTTTTATCGGATTTATTTAAGTTCAGTAAATCATTCTGGTATATTGTTGCTTTGTGTATAACATTTTATTCGGCAATATTTCCCTTTAGAAGTTTTGCAATTAAATTTTTTATGGAAGCTCATGGAGAAACAAGAGAATTTGCCGGATTTTTAAATAGCTTGCTCCCAATTTCTGCAATGATTGCAACACCGCTTTTCGGATTATTCGTAGATAAAATTGGAAAAAGAGCTTTATTTATGATGGTCGGGTCAATACTTTTACTTCCGGTTTATCTAATGTTTGTATATGCCGATATTTCCCTTTATATCCCAATTGCTATGATGGGGATAGCTTTTTCTCTTATCCCCGCTGTAATGTGGCCTTCCGTTGCTTATATTGTTGAAGGAAGACGTTTGGGAACAGCTTACTCAGTTATGACACTTATCCAGCAAATAGGATTAGCAGGATTTAACTGGATGATTGGAGCAGCTAATGATTATGGAAATGCAAGCGCGGAAAATCCTGCCGGATATGAATATGGAATGTGGATATTTTCAATACTCGGTTTTTTCGGATTATTATTTGCATTTCTTTTAAGAAGAGAAGAAACCGGTCCAAATGGGCATGGACTTGAAAATGCAAGAGTTGAATAAATAATATGAATGATTTTAAACAAGTAATTCCGGTAAGAAATTGTGAATATGAAATTAATGATAATTTGGTTACAGTTTTATATGTGAATCGAAAACCATCTTTTATAGAAAGAATTTTCTTTAAAAAGTTAAGTAAAAAACCTTACAAGATAGATTTGGATGAAGTTGGTTCTTTTATTTGGCAGGAATTAGATGGTAAAAAAAATATTGATGAAATTATAAAAATTGCTGAAGAAAATTTTTTAGAAAAAATTGAACCTGCAGATGAAAGAGTAGAACTTTTTATTAAACAAATGCATAAAAATAAATTAATTTCTTTGTATGAAAAAAAATAATAGGACATATACAAATTTTTATTTTTGTAATTATACACTCAGTCCTACAAAGTTTATTTTTAAAACGAAGAAAATTCAACTAATAAACTAATCAACCAATCAGATAATCAATCAATTTTTCCTTTATTTAAATATGAGTTAAACATGGCATTAACAAAACTTGATAAAGCATCCCGAATAGCAATTAAAGATTGCATGGGAGCAAAACCAAAAGAATCAATACTAATTGTTACAGATGAAAATAAGATAGAAATAGGACAATCATTATATCAAAATGCAATTGCTTTGGGGCATGAAGCATTCCTTTTAGAAATGAAATCGAGGGAATATAATGGTGAGGAACCTCCTAAATTTGTTGCGGAAGCAATGAAAATGGCGGATATTGTTTTGTGTCCGACAACTAAATCATTAACGCATACGGATGCTAGAAGAAATGCCTCTGCTTTGGGGAAAAGGATTGCTACTTTTCCTGGTATTACAAAAGAAGTAATGATAAGAGGACTTAATGCCGATTATAAAAAAATTGCCTCTCTAACTCTAAAACTTACCAAAATGATGGACAAAACAAAAAGTATCAGAGTTACAGCTCCGAACGGAACGGATATTACAATGAGTATTGAAGGAAGGAAAACAATTCCAAGTAAGGGTTTATTCCATAAAAAAGGGGAGAGCGGTAACCTACCGACAGGTGAAGCTTTTGCAGCACCAATGGAAGGAAAATCGGAAGGTGTTTTTGTAGCCGATGGTTCCTTTGCCGGAGTTGGAATGTTAAAAACCCCTATTAAAATTAAGGTTGAAAAAGGATTGGCAACAAAAATTACTGGGGGAAAAGAAGCTAAAAAATTAGTTAAATTATTAGAACCTTTCGGTAAAAAAGGAAGAAACATCGCCGAAATTGG
>JAJRZB010000522.1 GCA_024275455.1 Bacteroidota bacterium
AAATGTCAGAAATGAAAATTGACGGTGTTTTTATTTTAATTGGTTATGTTCCCAGTACGGAAAAAGTAAAAGAGATTGTTAAGTTAAATGATAGAAATGAAATAATTACCGATGAAAATTTAAGCACAAATATTCCAGGAGTTTTCGCTGCGGGCGATTCAAGAGCAAAACGATATCGTCAAATTACAACAGCAGTCAGTGATGGAACTATAGCAGCCTTAAGCGCAATTGAATATTTAGAGAAAATTAAAGAACCGGAACCTGCTTAATTATTAATGGAAATGTAATTAAATATATTTGCGGTCAAGGGTTTACCGAGACCGCTTTTGTTTTTATTCATAAAGCAGAAAAATATTTATAGTTAGTATCATTTGATACTATTTACGTTTAGGAAATATTTCCGGTTAGTTGAATTAGTTATTTGATTAAAATCATTGTTTTTGTTTGAGAAAAATTATTTGTTTTTAAAGTATAGTAATAAATTCCACTGGAAAAATTAGATGCATTAAATACAATTTTGTAATTTCCGGGTTTTTGTTCTTTGCTTACTAAAGTTGTTACTTCTTTACCGAGCATGTCGTAGACTTTTAGGGTTATTAACACACCCCTGTCGCTTCGCTCCTTCCCCTCTTGAGAGGGGATTGAGGTGTGTGTTATTTTTGGAATAGAATAATTTATTGTAGTGCTCGGATTAAACGGATTAGGATAATTTTGGCTTAATTTAAAATCTTTAATTAAACCACTATTCTTTTCTGTATTAACACTTACGGGCGGTATGGAGTTGTTATAAACAGCAACGGCAATGTCTGAATTACTGTTACCGGCAGAACTACCTACCGCTACAATTCTTTTACCGTAAAGCATTGAAGCAGCATCATAAGCAATATCGTTTGTGGAACCGAAATCTGTTCTTACTATTCCATCATAATGAAATGTACTATCCAAAGATCCATTGTTATTATATCTTGCTAATGCAAAATCCGTTTCATTTCCATTGTTTGTATATCCGGCTACAATAATCTTTTGATCGGTTATAGTGAATACACTATTGGGAACACTAAGAGAATCTATTTGAGTAGTAACAATTCCATCACCGTCAAAAGAATTATCTAATGAACCATCTGTATTATAACGTAATATTGTAAATGCGGGATTGATATTTTGAAAACTTGTTCCAACAATCACAATTTTTCCGTCCGTTTGGATTGAGAGACCATTTGAAATATCTATAGAGTCTATTGAAGTAGTTACTATTCCATTGGAGCCAAAAGAGTTATCTAAACTGCCATCCGCATTGTAACGGACTGTTGCAAAGTCTGATTCAAAACCGGTTTGCGAACTACCGGTTATAACTATTTTCCCATCGGCTTGAATTGCAACATCACTAACAGATTCGGTAGATGAAGCAGAAATAGTTGTTGTAACTATTCCATTTGTACCAAAAGTATTATCTAAGCTGCCATCTGAATTATATCTGACAATAGCAATATCATAGTAATAATAATAAAGATTATAATCGATATATGCCAAAGTGTGCCCTGCCACAACAATTTTGCCATCCGGTTGAACAATGATGCTTTGGGCATAATCTTGTAAAGAATCAATTGCAGTAACTACAAATCCTGTAGAATTAAAAGTACTGTCTAAAGAACCATCAGAATTGTAACGTAATACTAAAAAGTCGTTACCCGTTGCAGAATTAAAGGTGTAACCGGCAACAACAATTTTATTATCCGGTTGAATTGCTATACTTTGTGCAAAATTACTTGATGAATCTACATCAGTAATTACTATTCCGTTTACGCCAAAAGAATTATCTAAAGATCCATCTGTGTTATAACGTGTTAAACAAATATCCGTAGTAGCTTGGTTAGTAAAACCGGCAACAATTATTTTTCTATCATCCTGAATGGCAACACTAGTACCATTATCATATAAGTTGATAGATGTGTTAACTTTCCCATCCGAATCGAAACTAACATCTAAAGTTCCGTCTTGAGCATTTAAAACTATATTAAGTGATAATAAAAGGATAAATAATCCTGTTTTTATATAGAATAATTTCATAATTTTCCTTTGAGTTATTTAATGTGAAAAATATATAATCGTAAAATTCTTCTAAAAATTAATTTTCCTTAAAATCCGAACAATTAATAATTAAAGAAGGGTTATAAATCTTTTTTTACATAGTTGTATAAATAAAAAAATGCAAATAATAGAAAAAAAACATAGAAGCAAAATTTAACAATAGAAAAAAAAGGTTATTGTAATATCTTTAATAACTCATGTTACACAAAATTGTCATTCTGAATCTGCCATCCGTTAGCTAACGGAGACGGATGAAGAATCACCATATTGTGTATTATCACTATTTTGAGATTTTTCGCTTCACTCAACATGATAAAGTTATTATTATTGCGTAACAAGAGTTAAAAATAAAAACAAATTTATTTGCTAATAAAAAATAATTACAATAGTTTTACCGACTAATAGTTAACTAGTTAACAATTAAC
>JAJRZB010000523.1 GCA_024275455.1 Bacteroidota bacterium
TGTCTCCCTGTTATTGAAGCAAATAAGTTAGTTGGAATTGTAACCGGGGTTGATCTTCTTGATGCAATGCTTCTTTTAACCGGAGTTCATAATCCTTCCGGCAGACTTGATGTAAGATTAAAAGACCGCACCGGCGAAATTGCAAGATTGACTAATTTGATAGCAGCTAAAAATATTAGTATACATTCAATATTAAGTTACCAAGAAAGTAATGATAAACTACGGGTTGTATTGCGTGTTTCAACTATGGAAATCAGATCATTGGCAAAAGATATTTGCAATGCAGATTTTGAAGTGCTGTGGCCAATTCAGATATCATGTGCAGAATAATACATCATCCTAAATACAGTATGTACAATTTGGGCGATTCACATCCATTCAGTCCCAAAAGAATTCAAATGCTTATTGAATTATTACAAGAATGGAATCTTTACAAAGAACCGCTGCAGCCTAAACCAATTTCTCCTCAAGAGCTAAAAACCATTCATGATGAAAAATATATTAATATTGTTGAAGAAGTAAGTTCCGGCACCAAAATAAACGGAGTTGATTTATTCGGTCTCGGTACATCCGATAACCCAATTTTTGAAGGAATGGCTGAAGGAGCCAGATACCAAGCAGGCGGTACTCTTTTGGGTGCACAATTACTAATTGAAAATAAAGCAAACAAAGTTTTACAATTTGGCGGCGGATTTCATCATGCCCACAAAAATATGGCAGCAGGTTTTTGTGTATACAACGATATATCAATAGCAATTAAAGAAATGACAAATAAAGGATGGCATGTTGCATATTTGGATATTGATGTTCACCACGGAGACGGAGTGCAGGAAATGTTTTACTCGGATGGTCAGGTTATGACAATCTCCGTACATGAAACAGGGGAGTTTTTATTCCCCGGCAGCGGGTGGATTCATGAACTTGGCAGCGGAATGGGAAGACATCTAAAATTAAATGTTCCTTTGGAACCTTTTTCAGAAGGAGATTCTTATCTATACGTATTGAATAAAGTTATTGAACCGGCATTAAACTGGTTCAAACCAAATGCTCTTATTGTACAAGCCGGGGCAGACGCACATTTTTCAGATCCACTTGCAGATAATCTTCTAACAACATTTGACTATGAGAAAATATTTAAAAAGATAATAGAATTAGCAGATACTAATTGTAACGGAAAGGTACTTTTTACATTTGGCGGAGGTTATTCCCCAACAGCAACACCAAGAGTTTGGGCTTTACTATATTTAATTATGAACAATATGAAAATACCCGAACACTTACCTGAAAATTGGAGAACCCGCTGGCAACAATTATTAGAGAAGCCCATACCGGAAACTTTGCATGATGAACTTCACGCCTATGAACAAATACAGAGAAAGGAAGAAATCTATAGTACTAATAAAGATGTTGTACGCAGATTGATGGATTCTGTTGCTCAACATTGGTTCTAAGTTTCATATTAGTTAAATATTTTCTCTAAACTAAACCGGTTTAATTGATTTTGAACTTCCCTTTTTTTTCGTATAATGTATTCAAAACATGGAGGAAATATGTCGGGGAAATTAAATCTTATTTCAAAATGTATTTTGTTTCTAACAGTTATTATTAATTTTGCATGCAGTTCTTCAATTACCCACATGGTACTCCCTGAACTAAATGACGGTAAGTATGACAGTGAATTTCCGTATAAAAACGCTTCCCAAGAACTTGAAAGTATTTCTAACACTATACGAATGATACACGGTATGACTTTTTATAAAAGTTATACTTTCGATAGAAAAACTAAACTTGTAAAAAATGAGCTTCGCTTTAAAAATCTAACGGATTATGCTAATTCCGAAACTCTATTCCATGAAACATACGGAGGAACTGCAACAATTATATATTCCGGAAACGGAAAAGCTGTATTTTTAACTTGTGCACATATTTTAGATTTTCCGGACACTCTAATTTTTTACTACTATGATTCTATTGGTCAGAAAACAAATTATATCAGCGGTATTGCTATTAAAACAAAACAGACGAATTACCTCCCTGAACTTCATTCTCAAAACGAATTAAAAATTCTGGCATTCGATAGAAATTCAGATTTAGCTATTCTGGGAGGTGATTTTAAAGCAATGGAAACATTACAATTAAAAACTTTTAAGTATCCTCTCGGAAATTCTAATAATTTAAATTGGGGAACATTTGTTTACCTTTTCGGTTATCCGCTGAATAACAAAATGGTTACAAAAGGAATTGTAAGTCCGCCCAAAAATAAAACGAGTACAACTTTTTATGTTGATGCTAACATTAATAAAGGTTTCAGCGGCGGATTGGTTCTGGCAATAAAAGACGGAATTCCTAATTTCGAATTAGTAGGAATTGTTAAATCCGGTGCAGGAACTGTTGATTATTACCTTAAACCCCCCGAAGGCAAAAAATATCCTTTAGTAAACAGTAAAATTCCGTATACTGACAATATTTATGTTGATAAAAACCTAAATTTACGTTACGGAATTACAAATGTTATTTCAATAGAATCGGTCTTAAAATTTTTAGAACAAAATAAAACAAAATTAGAGGATGAGGGTTATTCAATAGATCATTTTTTTAAATAGATTGACGATAAAAATTAAAAATATTTTTAAGAAATAATCCAATACAGCTATAAATCATAAAATATGCGAAAAAAAATAATTGAAGAAATTGCCTCTGTAATTAATAAAATAGAATTACCGCACCCGGTAAGAGTCGCCATTGACGGCGGCGGAGCTGCCGGAAAAACAACATTTGCCGATGAACTTGTTGAACCTTTACAGAATCTCGGCAGAACGGTAATCAGGGCAACAATAGATGGTTTTCACAATCCGCCCGAAATTAGACGCCGGCAGGGGAAACTTTCTCCTAAAGGATATTTGGAAGACTCGTATAATTATCCATCTCTGAAAAAATATTTGTTGGAACCGCTTGGTCCAAACGGAAATCTGGAATATAAAGAATCGGTTTACAATTTTAGAGTTAGCAAACCGACAAATATAGAACCAAAGCATGCACAGCAAAATTCCATTTTGATTTTTGAAGGAATTTTTCTCTTTAACGAATTTCTTTTTCCATATTGGGATTATAAACTTTTTATTGATGCCTCTTTTGAAACAACAATGCAGAGAGCAATTGTTAGAGATAATGAGTTGTTCGGCGGAGAAGAGAAAACAATACAGCTATACAAAAAGAGATACATACCCGGACAGAAAATGTATATGCAAAAATACAATCCCATTAAACACTCGGATATTGTTCTAAATAATGATGATTATAAAAACCCGTATATAACTAAAATATCAAATCATAACCTCCATGGTAACTTATTTCATATTCGTAACAGTATATTAAGAGAAGAAAAAAGATAAAGTGTTTTTTTTGAATAAAATATTTTTTTGTTTAAGTTAAAACTAATTGTTATACTAAATAGCATAGTATTTAGATTACTTTGATATATCCGGTTGATTTATTTGATATGTAGGTAAAAATACATCATATAGGCCATATGAAAGTAAATGTTTTTATTGGGATGTTGTTAGACACTAAGGAGAAACAAAATAGATGAAAGAAATATAAATACTATATTTAAATTAAAAGGTAATGAATATGAATTTTTGGGACAAAAATACTGAGAATAATTTTTTTGTTGAAGCAATGAAAAACTTTGCTTCTCCAGAGCAACTATTTTACAAATTAACTGACGGATATTTTGCATATGTCCCAAAAGGAAAAGGTGCAGAAGGCCAAACTTTACAAAGTAGAAATTCTTTAATTGGACAATATACTGAAAAATGGTGCAAAGACTTTTTTCAACCTATTGCAGATGAATTAGGATTATTTGCAGTAAATAGTGTTATTTGCCCCAAACTTGGATTAACTACACAAAGTGATGCTGATTTAGCGTTTTGCACAACTAACGAGACCTTACAAAAAAAAGCAGAAAAAGAAACAAAAAAAGATACCATTTCAAAAGAAGAATTTATGGAATGGACAAAATCAATTTGGACATTCAATGCGGAATCCGCTCGTAGAGTTGGACATCCTGCGCCTTTTCCGATTGATTTACCCTATAGGTTGATACAATTATACTCTTTTACAACTGATATAATACTTGATCCATTTATAGGAAGTGGAACAACAGCGATTGCAGCTTTAAAAAGCAATAGAGATTATGTAGGATTTGAAATAAGCAAGGAATATATTGACTTAACTCAAAAAAGAATTGCCCCATTTGAAAATATGTTAAAACTTGATTAGAAAGAAAAATACCTTACAACAAAAATTATATGTAATGAAGGCGAAAGTATTTAATATAACCATTGTGGCAACAAGTATAATTAGTACTGAACTGGAAGTGTGGTTTTTCAAAATCCCGCACTACTCATAGCCCAACTGTGCAAACAAACCGGACAGCCAATGAATAGTAAAGTAATAAATACAAAACTTGGAGATATTGAATACTGTTCAATCGGAAAAGGACTTCCTATATTATTTTTACACGGGGGATATTCAAATTGTAAAGAAACACTTTGCCATAAAAGATTTGATTTAAAACAAATTCAACTAATTACGCCTTCTCGTCCCGGGTATGGAAAAACACCCTTGAATAATAATAAAACACCCAAACAAGCAGCGGATTTAATTGTTGAATTATTAAATTATTTATCACTGGATAATGTAGTTGTTTATGGAATCTCAGCGGGTGGTTTAACAGCAATTGAGTTGGCTGGTAATTATCCGGATAAAGTAAACAAATTAATTTTAGCGTCTGCGATTTCGAAAAAATGGCTTTATAAGCAAGAGAAAAAATATAAAACCGCAAAAATATTATTTAGCTCGAAAATTGAAAAAATAACTTGGGGAACGGTTAGATTTTTTTCAAAAATTTTTCCAAATGTAATAGCAAAGAGTTTTTATCCGGAGTTTTCAAAATATAAAATTCATAAATTAAAAAAAGAAGATGTACAAGAATTGATTTCTTCAATGAAATACTATAATTCTAAAATGGGATTTTTAAATGACATTGACCAAGATATAAATGATGAAATAATTACTAAAATAAATGGGACAGTAATCGAAATTATGAGATACAGAATTTTAGGTTTAATTATTGTAATAATCGGGCTCACAATTTCTTTATATTTTGACGGCAATACTGAGCAAAGTGCACAATTTGAAAAAGTCGGTTATATACTTTTCTTTATCGGTGCAGCAGTATCTCTTAAAGGTACATTTTCCAAGTTTTCTAAAAAAGATAATAAATAATTTTCTGCACAAGTTAAGTTAAAGGAATCATTAAAAGATATCTCCATTTGCCAAAAAACTATTTAGTTCAAGCTTCTATTAATTCATGTGTTATATTCTCATTAATTGTATCTGTTACTTTTTCATTTTTTAATAATTTAAATTGATTTACAATTTCTTGCAGATGTTCTGTTAGTCTGTTTAAGTCCTCTGCTGCACCGGCTATTTGCTGCACTCCCGATGAAGCTTCTTGAGTTACCGAATTTATTATTTCAATATTTTTAGAAACCTGTTCCACTGTAATAGATTGTTCTTCACTTGCTGTGGCAACTTGATTTATCTGCTCAATTACATTATCGGTTCTGTTAATTATTTCTTCTAAAGATTTACTTGCTTCCGATGCAAATTCTTTCCCTTTACTTGCTTCTTCCCTACCTTTTCTAATCGATTCAACTGCTTTATTTGTTTCCAATTGAATATTTTCAATTGTTTCTGCTATTTCTTTTGTCGCTTTAATTGTTCTTTCTGCTAATTTACCAACTTCATCAGCTACTACTGCAAACCCTCTACCATGCTCACCTGCTCTTGCTGCTTCAATGGAAGCATTTAAAGCCAATAAATTTGTTTGACCAGCAATATCATCAATTACTTCTATAATTTGACCAATTTTCTCGCTGCTTGTGCCTAAAAGTTCTACTGCACTTGCTGCATCACTTACTACTTCCGATATATTTTCAATACCATGGATTGTATTGGCAATTACTTTACCTCCATTTACAGCTGTAACTCCAGCATCTCTGGCTGAATCGGCTGCAATAGTTACATTTTTTGTGGTTTCAACAACTGTGGTTGTCATTTGCTCCATTGCACTTGCAACATCTGCTGTTTGCGAACTTTGTTCTTGTGCTCCGGCGGCTAATTCCTCTGTACTTGAAGATATTTGTGAACTTGCACTTGCTGTAGCTGCTATTGCATCAGTAAGTTGGTTTATTAAATCTCTGATATTAATTACAGTTTTATTAAATCCGTTAAATAATTTTCCTATATTATCATTTTCAATCTCCGGTTCCACCTGTACAGTTAAATCCCCTTTGGAAAGTTTTTCCATTGCGGTTAATATTTTCTTTGTATTTCTTGCTAAATAATTTTCTCTGTCTTTAACATCATTTATATTAGTTATATATTCTAACGCTCCGACAACATTATTGTTTTCATCTTTAATTGCTGTACCCGTATATAAAATCGAAGTCTTTGTTTCATTAGCTCTTGATATAGTTTCCGCACTTTCTATCTCACCAGTGTTCATTGCAATTGAGCATGCACAATTTTCTGTTTGACAATGATCGGTTTTAAATAAATTATAGCATTTTTCACCAATAACTTCATTTTGATCGATACCAATAAAATTTGCTACTGCTTTATTTACATATTCCACATTGAATTCTGTATCCATTAAAACTACAGGAGCCGGCAAACTATCTAAATATTGTAATTGTTTTTTAATTTTATAAGACATTTGAGCCAAACTTTTAGAAAGAACGCCTATTTCATCATTGCTATCAATAGAAAACGTTACATTTTTTTTGCCTTCAGAAAATTCTTGTGCTAATTTCCCTAACTTATCCAGTGGCGAGGTTATCTTTTTCTGTATAAAAATTGTAATTGAAGTCGCCATTATTATAGAAAATAATAAAATTAATAAACCATTCTTTATCATATCGGCATGCATATCTGCAACCATCTCTGTAATTTCGTGTGATAATAAAATATAGCCGATTGGTTTGCTTGCATAGTCATTTATAGGAAATGAATAATAAGCATATTCCAAATCATTATTTTCATACCTATTTATTTCGTCTGTTAATTTACTCTTTAGAA
>JAJRZB010000524.1 GCA_024275455.1 Bacteroidota bacterium
AATTGGGTATTGTTTAATTAATTTTTCATAAATCTTAATCATTTCATCAGCGGTTTTAACAGATTTATCAGACTTAAAGAAAACATATTTTTTCTTCTTTTTATCATACATTTCACTGGAAGCCACGTCAAGAGCTAAACTAATATCTTTCCCCGGTTTATAACCGGCTTTGGTTATAGCTTCTAAAATAATTTCCAAAGTTTCTTCGTTAGATTTTAAATTAGGAGCAAAACCACCTTCATCGCCTACAGATGTACTGTAACCGTTTTTCTTTAAAACAGATTTTAGAGAATGAAAAGTTTCGGCACCCATTCTTAATGCTTCCGCAAAAGTTGGTGCTCCGTGCGGCATGATCATAAACTCTTGAAAATCAACTGTGTTATCCGCATGGGAACCGCCATTGAGAATATTCATCATTGGAACCGGTAAAACTCTTGCACTGGTTCCGCCAATATATCTGTATAGAGGTAAATCTAAAGTTTCGGCAGCGGCTTTTGCGCAAGCAAGTGAAACACCAAGAATTGCGTTAGCTCCTAATTTTGCTTTATTAGGTGTTCCGTCCAATTCAATTAAAAAGTTATCAATACCAACTTGGTCGGCAGCATCAAAATCAATTAATAAATCTGCAATAATATCGTTTACATTGCTTACTGCTTTTTGAACTCCTTTGCCCATGTACCTTTTTTTCTTCTTGGTGTCTCTTAACTCAACGGCTTCATGTTCGCCGGTTGAAGCACCACTTGGTACGGCAGCTCTTCCAATAACTACTGATTCTAAAAGCACCTCAACTTCTACAGTCGGGTTGCCTCTTGAATCGAGAATTTCCCTTCCTAAAATATCTACAATTGTTGTCATTTTATAAACTCCGTATTTGGATTAAATATTAAATTTTACAATTCTAAACCTATCTAAAATGAGGTGCAATTTCAATTAGTATTCTTTTATAATACTTTGGAAATGAATAAAAATAGAACATTACTAATAGTTTTACGTTTTTAAAACAATTTTAGTAAAAGTTCAATTGTGATTAATAGCAAAACTATTTAATAGATATTCTAATTATTTACGTAGAATAATTTTATCGGTACCGAAAAATGAAGAATAGAATACTTTTAATTGAGCCTCCTTTTTATCGATTGCATAAGAACTCTTACTCGTTGGATAGAATTCCTTTCGGACTGGCGTATCTTGCCGGATCAATTTTAGAACATACAAATTGGGAGGTTAAGGTTTACAATGCTGATTTTATTCCGTCAATTAAAAGAAAGAAGATAAGTTATTTGTTAAGTAAGGGTTTTAATAATTACGTTAAAAACTTAAACGATCTATCCGGAGAAGTATGGAGTGAAATTAAAAAGATAATTATAGAATATAAACCGGATGTGGTCGGTATTTCGGTAAAATCCGCAACATATATTTCTTCTCAAAATATTGCTGAAATTGTAAAAAGAATAGATCCTAATATCAAAATTGTTTTCGGCGGTCCTTATCCTACCATGGCTAAAAAAGAAATATTCGATAATCGGTTAATCGATTTTTCTGTTTTGGGAGAAGGAGAAATTACAATTGTTGAGCTGCTAAAATCAATTGAAGAAGATAACCTGCCGGAAAATGTTAAGGGAATAATGTATAAGAAAAATGGCAAAGTGGTTGCAACACAGCCAAGAGAATATATTAAAAATTTAGATTCTCTGCCGTTTCCGCATAAGATTGCAAAAAAAGTATTACATGGTTATGATAAATATCCTGCGAATTCGTTTAAATATGTTTTTGCTTCAAGAGGATGTCCTTTCAATTGTAATTTTTGTGCGTCCAAGGAAATTTGGAGCAGAACAGTCCGGTTCAGATCTGTGGAAAATGTAGTTGATGAAATTAAGGGGATTAGAAACCTTGGTATTAAAAGACTACATTTTGATGATGATATGTTTGGAGTAAAGAAAAAGTATATTAAAAGTTTATGCAGTAAAATGAAATCAGAAGTACCGGATATAAAATGGAGCTGCGAAATCAGGGCTGACTTAATTGATGATGAAACAGTATTGGCAATGAAAGAAGCCGGATGCGAAACAATTCAAATAGGATGTGAATCGGGCAGCGATAAACTGCTTTCCCTAATGGGAAAAAAGTTAACAGTTAAACAAATTTTAGATGCTTGTAATATTATTAAAAAACATAAAGTTGA
>JAJRZB010000078.1 GCA_024275455.1 Bacteroidota bacterium
CATTTCCAAATCTTTCTAATACTAACTCGTTGTTCATTTCAGTTCCTTTTAATTTTTAATACAAATAAAGTGGAAATGGTACATTAAATTGTGATTGAGCGCAATAATGAGACAAAAATAATTCTCACTTTGAAAAAAAAAATAAAAATATTTGTATTTGTTATCTTTAAAATGTTATATTACATATAGTTATAAAAATTATCTAAGAAATTACATTATATGAAAACAATAACCGGTAAAATTATAAGGTCATATTTTTCATATTTGTATTTCTTCTTAGTAATAATATCATTTATTTTAATTTTTCTGAGAGATTAAATTAAAAAGGGGTAAAAACTTGAGTAATATTAAAACTACATTTAACTATAATTTTGATGATTCTGATAACAAATTATTAAACAGATTTAGAACATTTGCTGTAAATCCGTTTTTCTGGGGTGTATTTGTATTTGCTATTTTCTTTTCTGTTATTTTACTTACAAAGCTATTTTCTTATATAATATCTGAACATACAGTATTTACATTAAATATTTATGATATTTTATTTTCTTTAATCGGATTTGGGATAGGTTTTATTATTGAGTTTAGTATTCAAATAAAAAAAGAGTTACTAAAATAGATTTTTGATATATCTTTTATTAAAAATTTTGTCATAAGGAATAATTATAGTATTTTTACAAATAAATCCTTTAATTTTATCCAGTGAGATAACCAAGGAATGACAAAATTTAATTAATAATGGAGACCTCTGCGACGAAAGTCAAAGGGGATTTTTTATATATGAACGTAAAAGCAAAAATTATTGATGAGGATGGACTAAAAAGAACAATTACACGCTTAGCTCATGAAATTCTTGAGAGAAACAAAGGTTCGGAAAATATAATTTTAATTGGAATGAGAACAAGAGGTGAATTTTTAGCTAATAGAATTCAGAAAAAAATTGAAGAAATTGATAATTCTAAACCTGAGTTAGGTATTTTAGATGCTACTTTATACAGAGATGATTTTAGAACTCGACTTAAGCAGCCGGAAGTTTCCGTAACAGACATAACATTTGATATAAATGAAAAGGATATTATTCTGATTGATGATGTTTTATACACAGGCAGAACTGCCCGAGCATCTTTGGATGCAATTATGGATTTAGGCAGACCGAGTACTATACAATTTTGTGTTTTAGTTGATAGAGGGCATAGAGAAATGCCAATAAAGGCTGATTTTGTTGGGAAAAATATTCCTACATCCATCCATGAAGAAATTAAAGTAAAAATGAAAGAAATTGATGATGAAGATGCAGTTTATTTAGTTGAAAGTCCAAATTAAATTTGAGGAAAAATGTCATTAAATATTAAACACCTGCTGGGATTAAAAGATGTTCCTAAAAACGATATACAATTAATTCTTGATACCGCAACTACCTTTAGAGAAGTTTTAGAAAGACCGATAAAAAAAGTTCCTACATTAAAAGGGACAACCATTGTTAATTTATTTTATGAAAATTCTACACGTACAAGACTTTCTTTTGAATTGGCAGAAAAAAGATTATCTGCCGATACACTTAATTTTACAACCTCTAACTCCAGTACCAAAAAGGGAGAAACATTTAAAGATACAGTAAGAAATATTGAAGCAATGAAAATTGATATGATTGTAGTAAGACATCAATCAGCCGGAGTTCCTCATTATTTAACAAAAATTAGTAATGCTTCAATTATAAATGCCGGTGATGGAAGGCATGAACATCCCACTCAAGCTTTACTGGATATGTATTCAATAAGAGAAAAAATTGGTAAACTGAATAATCTTAATGTGTGTATTGTCGGCGATATTTCTCACAGCCGTGTTGCTCTATCAAACATTTTCGGGCTTATAACCATGGGGGCAAAAGTATCTGTTTGTGCACCGCCCACAATGCTGCCGAAAAACATTGAACAGTTTGGCGTAAAAATATTTCACGACATAAATAAAGCTGTCGCTGAAAATGATGTTGTAAATGTTTTAAGAATTCAACTTGAAAGAGATGCCGGGAATACAATTCCTTCCTTAAGAGAATATCATAATTATTTTGGAATAACCGGTGATGTAATAGAAAGAAATAATAAAGATATTCTTATTTTACATCCCGGACCAATAAACAGAGGTGTAGAAATTTCCTCCGAAGTTGCTGATGGTCCGTATCAAATAATTTTAGACCAAGTAACTAACGGAGTTGCAATAAGAATGGCAGTGCTGTATTTATTAGGCACAATGAATTAAAAATTAGCATAGGAAAAAAATGAAATTATTATTAAAAAATGTACATCTTCTTAATCCTGAACAAAATTTAGATGAAACAAATGATCTATTAATAGATGAAGGAATAATAACTAAAATCGGTAATGTTTCAAAAGAAGAGATGAACTCTTCCGAGGTCTATGATTATTCCGGTAAATATTGTGTCCCGGGATTATTTGATATGCATGTTCATTTACGAGAACCCGGAAGGGAAGATACTGAAACCGTTCAAACCGGTTCCAACTCTGCGGCGGAAGGAGGATTTACGGGAGTTGCTTGTATGCCTAATACTACTCCAACAATTGATTCAGCCGAAGTTGTTAATTCCATAAAGAAAAAAGCGGAAAATCATTTGGTAGATGTTTACCCGATTGGAGCAGTAACAAAAGATAGAAAAGGGGAGTTCCTTGCTCCTATTGCCGAACTTGTTGATGCCGGAGCTGTTGCATTTTCTGATGATGGAGTTGCTGTTAAAACCGCTTCAATATTAAGAAGTGCTCTTGAATACTTAAAAATGTACGACTTGCCAATTATCGAACATTGTGAAGATGAAACTTTAGCCGGTGGTGCAATGAATGAGGGAAGTGTGTCTACTTTATTAGGTTTACCGTCAATTCCTACAATTGCCGAAGACCTGACTGTTATGAGAGATATTTCCGTTGCAGAGTATGTGGATGGAAAAGTACATATAGCACATATAAGTTCAAAAAAGGCGGTTCAGCTTGTAATAGAGGCAAAAGCAAAAGGTATAAAAATTACAGCCGAAGTAACGCCACATCATTTTACATTGACTGATGAAGCATTAACATCTTATGATACGAATTATAAAATGAATCCTCCTTTAAGAACGGAAGAAGATGTTAATGCAATGATTGAAGGATTGAAGGATGGAACAATAGATTGTATTGCAAGTGATCATGCGCCTCATTCAATTGAAGAAAAAGAAGCGGAATTTATTTTTGCTCCTAACGGAATACTTGGCTTGGAAACTCAACTTGGACTTTCAATAAGTGAATTGGTGCATAAAAATCATCTAAGCTTTAGTCAGCTTATTGAAAAACTTTCAATTAATCCACGTAAAATTTTAAATCTCCCGGTTCCCCAAATAAAAGTGGGAGAAAAAGCAAATTTAACAATTATTGATTCGGATGAAGTTTGGACTGTTGATATTAAAAAATTCAAATCAAAATCTAAAAATTCACCTTTTGATAAACGGTTACTAACCGGAAAATCTGTTGCTGTAATCAATAATTATCAATTCTATAAAGAAGGGAAATTTCAAAATCTGAAATAAAAACTGTATAGTATAATATACAGACCTAAATACACTTCACTACATTTCTATATTTAAAAAGTAAAAATGTTGTGTTTTTAGATGTTTTTTTAACTTTTTCTTTTGGCATCTTCCTTGAATAACAATATTTGAAACATTCTGGGAGGATAAAATGAAAAATGAAAAAACGCTTTATAGACTATTACTGTTATTGGCAATTATCTTTCTTTTTACGTATTGCGATGATAACATAACCTATTATGATAATACACCCCCGTCACCGCCGGAAAATGTAAAAACTTACGTTGGCGATAACCTTGTCTAAATAGAATGGGCGGAAAATCCTGGAAGAGATATTGCAGGTTATAATATTTATTATTCCAATTCTTATTGGGGCGAGTATGAACTAATAGGAAATACAATCAATAATTATTATGTGGATTACGATGCACAAAACGGAGAACTGTATTACTATGCCGTTGCAGCTTATGATTACGATGTAAACGAGAGTGAGTTAAGTTATGATATGGTTTACGGAGTTGCGAGACCTGAAGGAATGAATCAGTCTATTTTCGATTTCAGAAATTACCCTGATAATTCCGGTTATGATTTTAGTGAATATTCAGTTGTTCCATATAATGCAAATAGTGATAACGCCTCTGCCGATTTTTTCTTTGAAAACTTTGAAGGCACATTTTACCTTAATGTTTGGGATGATACTGATATTCAAGATATGGGTTATACAAATAGTTTTTTAGATATTACTAACGCCCCGCTTGATGGCTGGGTACCGATTAACCCGGATGAAAATGTTAAATATGTAGCTGCTGAAATTGGACATACCTATGTAATTTGGACGTGGGATAATCACTATGCAAAGATTAGAATTAAATCAATTTCCAACGAAAGAATAGTTTTTGATTGTGCTTATCAATTACTCGAAGGTGAACCGCAGCTTAAAACTTCAAGAGGTTCAAACGGAAGAGAAAAACTTCCAAACAAGGTAAAGAAGAATTTATATGGAAACTAAAAAATAGTTTCCGTGTACACTCCCCGAAAAAAGCATACTCATTTGAGTATGCTTTTTTATTTTGCTTTAACTATTTTGATATGAATTATTTTTATAATTTACAAAAATGAAGTTAATTAACTTTCTAAAAAATAATACCCTTCTTTCAATAATCGGTGCGATTATTCTATCAATAGTTCTTATTGGTTTTATTGGAAACAAATATATTGAATACAATAAAAACAACTGGGAGCAAATTTCTGAAAAACAATTTACCACTATTGAAAAAATAATTAAGCAGGAACTTAATTATGCTCAGCTAAAAATTGTATTGGAAAAAGAAAAAATAGTTAAAAAATTAAAAACAATAAAAAATTTTGAAATAAACAATTTTGAAGAGCTAATACCTGAAGTAAAAACAAATAATCTGCTTTTTGCATTATTTGATACTGGTAATAACCTGAAATTTTGGAACGATCATTACCTTGAGCAAATATCGATAAATAAAAATAAAGATATCAAACTTGGGAAAACATATTTTGCCAATACTGATCTTGCCAATTATATTGCCTTAATAGATACTCTCTCTATCCAAAGTAAAAAGTATTTATTGCAAATAGCATCTGTAGTTGAAAAAGATTATCAACTTAATCCGGTTTATTTTGATGATGTTAACCTTACTCAAGTTATTTCGGAAAAAGCAGGGGTCGAGTGCAAAATTTACTATTCTGAATTTGCTAAAAAATCAAAAGATGGAAGAAAACATTCAATTGATATACTTAACAATGCTGGTAATAAAATTGGCTTACTAACGTTTGTAAAACCTTCAAGAGAAATAATTCTTAAGGAATTAGAAACAAAAATATCTACGGTTCAAAGTGTTTTTGCTGTTTTAGGATTTTTGCTGCTTGGAATATTGTTATGTATGGAAGTAAAAAATTATTCCAGTAAAATTTTGAAATTTAGTTTCATCTCACTTTACTTAATTGTACTCCGCTATTTGTTGATAATACTTAATATCCCCAAGAGTATAGTCTCAAGCAATTTATTAGATGATAGAATTTATTTTTCTGATTTTGGATACGGACTGGCAAATTCTCCGCTCGATTTATTTATAACTCAAATTATTTTTCTAATAATTATATTTTTAGGATTTAACTATTCATATAAATTTTATAAATCCGATACGGAAAAAAAACAATACAATATTATTTCTTTCACTGTACTGCTGATTTTTATAGCACTTATTTATTTATTCTTACTGAGAGGTTTTGGTGCGGGAATTAGAGGTTTTGTATTTGATACCAGCTTAAGGTATTTTCAAAGTACATCTCTTAGTTCAAATTTCCCGCATTTTGTAATGCACTTTAATGTTTTGCTGCTTGGCTTAATATCTGTCTTATCCTCAATTTCTTTAATGTTGATTTTATTGGCAATTAAACGTAAAAATAATTCTAAACTTGAGCTTATCAATTTTGTTGTTTTGGCGGTAATTTTGGCAATAGGTGTTGCCCTATTTGATACTCTGCAGCGTGATCCTCAGATTACATTGCTAATTAAAATAATGCATGTATTTTTTATTGTTGGAATAACCTATTTATTAGTTAATCATAACTTTGGATTTTTTTCAAATTCAGTAATCATTTTTTCAATTTCTTCCTTTCTCTCGATAATTACTCTGCTTAATTATAATTCGGAGCTGGAAAAAAAATCTTTGCAAACAACTGCTAATGTTATTTTAAGAGCTAATGAGCAATGGTACAAGGCTTTAATTAATGAGACAATTACAAATAAGTTTAGCAGAGAAGAAGCAGTTAGAGCATTAAGTAAAAAAAACAGCAACTACAATGCATCGGCTTTTAAAATTTGGAGTAAAAGTAAATTACAAAGAGAGTCGATAAATTCTTCGGTTAATTTTATCGGACTTGATGGAGAATTACTCGGAGGTTTCGGATCAATTTATCCAAATCTAAGTATTAAAGAAATTGTGGATACAAATAATGTTATAGAAGAAGTGAAAATTTTTGAAGAGCCGTTTGAAAGTGAATCGCAAAAATTAATTAGAGGAATTTTTCCGGTTAAAGATCATTATTCATTCCTGGGATATTTGGATGTTTCTATTTTAATGGACCTGAATGATTTTGGGTTTAATGCACATACGGAGTTATTTTCAACCGGAAAATTGAATGATGAATCTATATTAAAATTAGATAAACTAGTTATTCTCGATTATCAAAACAAAGTATTAACAAGTGTTTACGGAGAGTTAAATCCTTCGGATGATATTAATAAAATAATCTTAAGTGCCCCACTTAATGAAAAAAATGAAGCTTGGCTTGATATAAAATTCAATAACTCTAAATTTATTTTTTATGTTAAAAAGAAAAACTATACTAATTTGGAAAGAGTAATTGCAGTCGGACTAAGGAATAAAGAGCTTTCCATTGGATTATTTGATTTTTTCAAAGTGTTTTTTAATCATGTTATTATTCTTCTGATTTTAAGCTTTATATATTTGTTATATAATTTTAAGAATGTAAAAAAATACCAATTTAATCTGCGCACAAAGTTATTAAGTATATTTTTGATAATATCTTTAATCCCTCTAATTTTAACCGCATTTTATTTTAGAAATTTAACTGAAGATAAAAACGAAAAAGCAATTTATTATAAACTAGGGAAGAGAGCATTTAGTATTGAAGATTATTTTAATCAGAAAGTTGGCTTTAACGGAGATACAGTTAACATAGATTACAGAGATGCAACCAGAGAACTGAATATTAATTATTCTGTTTTTGATACAACAGGTTTGATATACAGCTCGAGCGATTTATTATATGATGTTGGACTAATTCCGCAGAGATTAAACTTTAAAGTTTACACTCAACTGGTAGAAGGAAATGATCAAGAGATTTTAATTAAAGAGTCTATAGATAAATTTAAATTTAATTCATTTTATTATAAAGCAAATATTTTTGATAAAGAAGTAGTCATAAAAGTATCGGATGCATTTAATAAAATACTGCTGCCTCTAAGCGGATCTGAAGTAGATGTTTTCTTGTTTGGAACTTATTCACTTGCTGTTCTTCTTATTATCGGGTTAAGTGCATTTTTAGCTAATCAAATTTCTTCATCAATAAGAAAATTAACTTCTGCTACAAAGTCTGTTGCAGCCGGGGATTTAAGCTTGGAAATTAAATCAAGCGCAAGTGGTGAGGTCAAAGACCTTGTAGAGGGTTTTCATTATATGATTAAAGAACTTAAAAGAAATCAGAATATAATTGCAGAAATAGAAAGGGAAGAAGCGTGGAAAGAGATGGCAAAGCAGGTTGCACACGAAATTAAAAATCCACTCACTCCAATGAAACTTTCCGTGCAGCAATTAATTACTGCTTATGATGATCATTCTGATAAATTTGATAGGTTTTTTAAACGAGTAACATCAACTATTTTAAACCAAATTGAAACATTAAGAAATATTGCAAATGAATTTTCGAACTTTGCAAGAATGCCGAAATTAAAAGTTGAAAAAATAAATTTAATTGAAATTGTCAAACAATCTGTAAATCTTTTTGCTGATGAAAGTGTTAATCTTAAGTTTAATTTTAACAGTAATAAATTACTTATAAATGGTGATTCCGAGCAATTGAAAAGAACAATAATAAATTTAATTAGAAATTCTATTCAAGAAGATTCAACTGAAATTAATATTAGCACAAAAGAAGAAGCAGACAAAGTAATTTTAACAATTTCCGATAACGGAAGCGGAATAAAAACAGAACATATCAATAAAATATTTGAACCGAATTTTACAACTCAACAAGATGGCATGGGCTTAGGACTTAGCATGACGAAAAGATATTTGAAAAGTACCGGAGCTGATATTTCCGTTTTGTCTACTTCTCCCAATGGAACTTCAATTCAAATTACTTTTCCTAAAATAACGTCATGAGTGTTTTAACTAAATATCAAGAAGCCGCACTTGAATATGATAAACATATTTCATTAACCGCTAATGCAGGTTCCGGTAAGACTACTGTACTTTCAAAAAGATATGTTGAAATTCTCACAAAAGAAAAAGTGTCACTTAACAATATTGTTGCAATAACTTTTACCGAAAAAGCAGCAAGTGAATTATATTCTAAAATTGCAAAAGAATTAGAAAAGCGAATAAAAAAATTAAGTGGATGGCAGAAAACCAAGCTTGAAAATTTAAGGAGAAATCTTGTATCGGCAAAAATTTCAACAATCCATTCGTTTTGTATTGATATACTTAAAGATTTTGCCCCGGAAGCAGGAATTGATGCCAGCTTTTCTCCAATTGATTCAAGGACAGCTGATGAACTTTTAGAACAAAGTATTGATGAAGTTATTAATAATAGTTTAAGAAGTGAAGACGATGCCTTAATTAAAAAATTAATTAGATTATTTGGTAACAAAATATCTCTGGCTAATAAAATAAAACTGTTATACAGCAAAAGAAAAACAGTTGAATATATTGTTAAGAACCAAATAAATTTAAGTGATGATGAAATAAATAATCAGCTTGAAGAAAAATTTGAAAAAAACTTTAGTGAATTATTTGACCGGAAAATTCAGCAACTTATTGAGAATATTAAAATAATTAATTCTTCTGCAGGAGATTCTAAACAAACAGAAAATCAATCGAAAATTGAAAATTTACTAAACGAAATTGTAACTAAAAACAAACCGATTGAAAAATTTATAATACTTAACGAAATAAAAAATAGCTTATTAACCAGCAGCGGAACAGTTAGAAAAGTAAGCTATCTTTCCAAAATACTTTACGAAGAACTCGCAGAGAATATTGAAATAACGAATAGTATTTATAAAGAATTCAAGCCGATTGTAATAGATGATAATTATAAAGAACTCAACAGAGATTTATCCTTATTTAATAAATCAATTATCGAAATTTATTTTGATGTAAGAGAAAAGTATGAATTAAAGAAAAGGCAAAAGTCATACCTCGATTTTGAAGACCTCTTAATTTACACACAAAAGTTATTAACTAATGAAAATGTAAAAAATACTCTTTCGGAAAAATATAAATACATAATGGTTGATGAATACCAGGATACAAATGAAATCCAGTACAAAATATTTATGCCGATTCTGAAAAATCTAACAACCGGTAACCTGTTTGTTGTGGGAGATGAAAAGCAAAGCATTTACATGTTTAGAGAAGCTGAAGTAAGAGTATTTAATGAAACGAAAAAACTGATAGCTGATAAAGAAAGTTCGAAAAGTATTTTAGACCTTCCTCATTCATTCCGACTTGCACCAAATATAGCTTTATTTACTAATGTATTATTTTCAAAATTATTTCAAAATCCAAACCCAAAATTTAATGAAGTAAATTATAATGAACTGATTTGTGCTTACCCGCATAAGCAGGAAGGAGAAATAGAGTTTTTAGTTGCAAATGAAGAACAGAATGAACCGGAGAATGAACTTGTCTCAAAAAGAGTTAAAGAACTTGTTGAAAGTGAAAAATATAAATACGGTGATTTTGCAATCCTCTGTAAAAAAAGAAAAAATTTTATTGAGCTTGAAAAAGTATTTGCTAAATACAACATACCTTTCTCCATAGTTGGAGGGAAGGGTTTTTACCAACAGCAGCTTGTTTTGGATGTTTATAATTATCTCTCTTTCCTTATAAATCCGAGCAATGATTTAGCATTGACAAGTATTTTGCGAGGACCTTATTTTAATTTATCCGATATCCAATTAGCTGAAATATCTTTTGAAAATGAAGCATCTTTTTTTAATAAACTTAAATCATATTCAAGCAAATATTCCGAAGTACAAAAAGTTGTTAACACTTTAGAGAAACATATTAATCTCGTATTAAAAACAGATATTAGCGAATTATTAAGAATAATAAACGTTGAAACCGGATACTGGATTTATCTTTCAAGCAAGCAAAACGGTAAACAAGAATTAGCTAACCTCGAAAAACTGATTCAAAAATCTGTCAGCATTACTGAGCAAGGATTTCATACACTCTACGATTTTATTCAATACCTAAAAGATGCAATAAATAACTTGGAAGATGAAGGTCAGGCTGATTTGGATGAAACTGAAAATTCAGTAAAAATTATGACAATTCATCAAGCCAAAGGATTAGAATTTAAGGTTGTGGTATTGTATAAAACAAACCAGAAGAATTTTGATGAAACTCTAAAATCCAAAGAAATAAGTATTGATAAAGAATTCGGAATTTTGGCAAAGCTGCCAACGGGCGAAAACTACTTTGAAGATTATAATCAAGCGCCTGTTGTTGGATTGTACAATTACATCCAAAATAAAAGAGCTATTGCCGAGCTTAAGAGATTACTTTATGTAGCAATAACAAGAGCGGAAGAACATCTTATAATTTCTTTGGATAATACTAAAGAAAAATTATGGCAAAATTCTTTCGCCTCAATGATTATTGAAGCACTTAAAATTCAACTAGGTGAGGATAATTTATCCGTTGAAGGCAAATTGACAAAAATGAAATTGGATAATGGAAATTATGTTAATACAATAATTGATAGAAAATTTGATATCAAAATCATTCACTCTATTGAACAAAATTTTAAAATTGAAAATATTGATAAAGATATTTTTTCGGATAAGTTAGAAGTTAATGTAAACAGAATTGCAGCAACGGAAAAAAATGAAATTATTTCCGCATCCAAAATTAGTTTGTTTTTACATTGTCCCAAAAAATATCAGTTAACATACGAATTCGGCTACGGACAAATCATAAAACTATTCGGCAATATTACCAATTTGGAATTTAACGATAAGGAAGAGGAAGAAACCGTATCGGGTAATATAGTTGGCAGTATTGCTCATGAAATTTTAGAACAGCATGTTTCTTCAGAAAATCTGCATACCGCAATCAATAAACTAATTGAACAAGAAGAAGAGGTTTTATTATATAGTAAAAGAAAAAAGGAAATACTTTCTGAAGAACTTTTTACAATAATAAATGGATATTATCTATCTGATTCTTTTAACAAAATAAAATCTCTCAATCATTTTAAAAATGAATTGGAAATATATAAACGTGAAAAAGATTACTATTTATACGGAATTATTGACAAACTTATTATTGAAGAAAATAAACTTGTAATTATTGATTATAAGTCTGATAAAATAAATGAAACCACTATTGAAGAAAAAACTGAAACTTACTTCAATCAGCTTTTATTCTATTCTTATGTTTTGACAAACAACTATCCTCAAATTGATAACATTGAACTTTGGTTAGTTTTTTTAAGGGATGATTCTTACACTTCGATTAAAAAAGTAAATAAAAAACAAATTACAGAATTTGGTAAAATAATTAATACAGCGGTTAATGATATTAGAAATAAAAATTTCAATGAAAACACCCAAGGCTGCAAAGATATGAAATATTATTTGTTGGATGAGTGTTAAAACTTATCATTTAACCACATCTATCAAAAATACAAACCTTTAAAGATTTTACTTATCCGGTGAGGTAGAAATTTTGGAGTTTTAATCTTCTATGTTGTTGAAGTGGTTTTTTTTTATTGTAAATCTTTCACTAAGTTTAATCATTATTTATTTAATATTTTTGAGGAACAAATGAAAAAATATAATTTTATCAACTATCAAATTTTAAGGAGTGTAATCATTTTGACATTTTTATTTAATTTATTAACGGATGATAATACAATTGCACAAAATAAAGGCGAGTTGCCATTGCATAGTGAAATTGCCGAAGAACTTACATGGAATTTACAAGATATTTACAAAACACCGGAGCTTTGGGAAAAAGATTTTGAATGGGCAGAAACAACTATAGAAAAGTACGGAAGCTTTAAAGGTAAACTTGGCAACTCATCTAAAGAGTTATTACAATGTTTAAATTTTGATGATGAAGTTGGAATTAAATTAAGCAGATTATTTCTCTATGCATCACTTGCAAAAGACCTTGATTTGGGAAATGCCGAAAACCAAGGAAGGTATGAGAGAATTTCTGCACTTGCTTCACAAATTGGGGCTGCCGGTTCTTTCATCAGACCCGAAATTTTACAGATACCTGAAGATAAACTTTGGGAATTTGTAAATAGTGAAGAAGGATTGAAAGTATATAAACATCAGTTTGATGATTTACTTAGAACAAAGGCACACACCCTTTCACCCGGTGAAGAAGAAATAATGGCTTTGGCATCTCCGGTAAGAGGTGTTGCTTCAAATGTTTTCGGAATGTTTAATAATGCCGATATTCAATTCCCGACCGTAAAAGATGAAAATGGTGAAGAAATAAAAATATCGCACGGTCGTTACGGTGCAGCAATGTACTCAACGGATAGAAGCTACAGAGAAAGAGTGTACAAAGGGTTGTATAAACCTTTTATGGAATATAAAAATACTCTTGGAGCACTTTTTAACGGTAATATTAAATCTGCTATTTTTAATGCAAAGGCAAGAAAATATTCTTCAACAAGAGAAGCCTCACTTGATCCGAATAACATTCCCCTTAAAGTTTATGATAATTTAGTTGAAACAGTAAACAAAAATTTGCAGCCTTTGCATAGGTGGGGTGAATTAAAGAAAAAACTTCTAAAAGTAAAAGAGCTTCACCCTTATGATACATATGTTACTTTATTTCCGTCAGTTAAAAAAGAATATACGTTTGAACAATCAAAAGAGATTTTACTAAAGGCACTAAAACCTTTAGGTGAAGATTACCTGAAAAGTTTAAAGTTAGCTTTTGATAACAGATGGATTGACGTTCACGAAACAAAAGGTAAGAGAAGCGGTGCATATTCTTCCGGGGTATCTTACGGAGTTCATCCTTATGTTTTACTTAATTGGTCTAATCAATTAAATGATGTTTTTACGTTTGCGCATGAGATGGGACATAATATGCATTCTTATTATACTGAAAAAACCCAACCGTATCCTTATGCTAATTATTCTATTTTTGTTGCCGAAGTTGCTTCAACTGCAAACGAAGCGTTACTACTTGATTATTTAATTGAAAATGCTAAAACAAAAGAAGAAAAGTTAGCTTTAATTGAAAATCAGCTTAACGGAATTACAACAACATTTTTCCGTCAAACAAGATTTGCAGAGTATGAACAACTTGCACATGAAAAAACCGAGAGCGGAGAAGCATTAACTCCGGAAATACTAAGTGATCTTTACGGAGAAATGTATCAAAAATATTGGGGACCGGAGATGGTTGTTGATAATGAAGAAACTTATACTTGGGCAAGAATTCCTCATTTTTACTACAACTTTTATGTTTATCAATATGCTACAAGTTATGCAGCTTCGCAAGAGTTAGTAGCAAAAATTAAAAAGGAAGGTCAACCGGCAATTGATAAATACTTAACTTTCCTAAAATCGGGAAGTTCGCAATACCCAATTGATGTTTTAAAAACTGCTGGAGTAAATATGATGACACCTCAGCCAATACTGGCAGTTGTAAATAAAATGAACGAACTTCTTGATAAAATGGAATTGTTGTTGGAAGAGAAATAATTTTAGTTTTTATTGTGCCCCAAAATTTGAGGGCACTTTCTTTTTTTTGAATTAAAAATTAAATTGATAATTAGCATTGCGTGTCTTATTTTAGTAAATGTTAACATTCTAAAAGTGGAAGTAAAAAGATATGAATCTCATCAAAAAAGTATTTTACGGTAGTAAACTGAATTCATTGCTGTTGTCTGCAAAAGAAAAATATATTAATGAATTTTATTTAGGCGCTATCAATGATTATTCAAGCGTAATAGAAATTGATAATAAAAACACAGAAGCTTTATTTAATAGAGGTAGAATTTATTTTGAAACAGATAATTTTATAGATGCACATAAAGATTTTTTAACTTTAAACGACATCAACTCTAATTACGATTCCAAACAAGATTACTACTTGGCTAGAACATACGAAAAATTAGGTGATTATGAACAAGCCTCAAAATTTGCGAGTAAATATTTTGAACAAAATAAGGATGATGTAAAAACTAAATACTTAACTGCAAGAATTAAGTATCTGAATGAAGAATATGATGAAGCAATGAATCTTGCAAACGAACTCTGTGGGTTATACCCGGAAGATTTCAGCATTAGGTATTTAAGAAGTCTGATAAATTTTAGTAAAAATAATTTTGTTGAGGCAATATTAGATACCGATAAAGCAATTGAGATAAGTGCTATTCATCCTTTTATCTTTAATTTAAGAGGCTTAATTAATGTTAGCAGAGAAAAACATGCTGAAGCATTAGAGGATTTCGATTATGCTATCAGATTAAGTCCGGAAATTTTAATATATCAATTTAATAAAGCAAGATTACTTTTAAATATGGAACAATTAGATGAAGCAAAGAGCACAATAAATAATATTCTAAGTATTGATGAGGAAGACAAATCGGCTGTTTTATTAAAAGCGGAAATTAATATTAAACAAGAAAAGTATTCCGATGCATTAGATCAATTTAATGAAGTTCTAAGAGAGGATTCTGAAAATGTAATATTGCTAAAGAAAAAAGCAATATTGCAGTCTAAACTTGAAGATTATGAAGGAGCTAAAAACACTTTGACCCAAGTATGCGAGCTTGATAAAGAAAATAAAAATTGTCTGCTTGAATTAGCTTATTTGGAAATTAAATCGGAAGAGCCGGAAAAAGCCTTGGAACATCTTCAAAAAGTTTTAGAAATAGATAAAGAAAATAGAGAAGTAATACTTCAAAAAGGCATTGTGGAAATGATGTTAAATAAGTATGAAGATGCAGTAAATACATTTGATCAATTGTTGTTATTAGACCCAACTGTAGAAAAAATTAGAATTTATAAGATAAAAGCCTTGCTAAATTTAGGTGAGGCAAAACAAGTTGAAGAAGAATTATCAAAAATTTCAGATAGTATAAATGAAGTTGATTATTTTCTTATCAACTCAAAAACCAATTTGGAGAAAGATAGAATTGGAGAAGCTGAAGAATATATTGAAAAGGCATTTTCAATGGGTAACTATGATTCAAGCATTAATTTAATTAGAACTGTCTTAAAAATTGAAAGCGGGAAAATTGATGAAATTGATGGTGCGAGTATTACTTATGAAAATGACAATAATAAATTTGAATCAGAAATTTTAAGTGCCATAGTTGATTTTGAGAAGGGCAACTATTATTCGACCGTTTCACACTTATCAAACTTAAACGAACTTGATAAGGAGAAAGAAGAATTAATAAAACCGGTCCTTGAATATGCAAGCTTAGAACAACAATAATTTTTAATTCATTTTAAATTATAGTAAAGAAAAGATAAGGAATAAAAGCTTTTAGAAATTATTATTTTAATCTCTAATCTTTCTATAAAAATAAAGGTAAGAATCTCTTTCTGCCGGAATACTTCATCAAATAATTTAACATATAACTAATTGTTTTATAGTAGTTTATAAGAGTTGTTTGTTTGATTTAGTGAAAAATCTTTCCTATCTTTCACAGCTTGATTGTAGAAAATAAAAAAATAAAGGATACGAAATGACAAAAGCCGATATAGTAGAAAAAGTTGCGTCTGGAACCGGTCTTACAAAATTAGAGACTGAAGCAATTATAGAGGGTTTTCTAAATACGGTAATTCAATCATTGAGGGAAGGCAAAGGTATTGAAATAAGAGGCTTTGGCAGTTATAAAACAAAAAAGAAAAATGCAAGATATGCCAGAAACCCTAGAACCGGCGAAAAAGTTTTCGTTCCTGAACATTATGTGCCCGTCTTTAAGTTTTCAAAAGATTTTAAAACTGCTGTAGATAGAGGCATGAAAAGTATGGAGAATAACTAAGACTTCAAAAATTTGATGTCTTTATTTACTATGGAAAAAACTCAGAACAAATAGCTTTCAACATTTACTTTGTATGGTATTATCGGAGCACTTACTATTTTTGGTGTATTTTTATTATTTGTTTCCGGTATTTTTGATTCGGTTGAAGTTACTGCACAGCAGCAATTTCAAAATACTGAAAACCATGACCATGAAACAAGTGTTGATCTTAATAAGATAAACGAAATAAATAGACTGGCAGAAATTGTAAAGAAAAATCCGGAAAATCATGAAACCTTACTAAAGTTAGGGCATTTATTAAATGATAATGGCTTTTATGCCAGAGCTATTGAAAAATACAATAAATATATATCTATTCACCCGGATAACGCTGATGTAATTGTGGATATGGGTGTTTGTTACTTTGAACTTAAGCAATATGATAAAGCAATTGAAACCATTAAAAGTGCGTTAAAAGTTAATCCGAAACATCAGATAGCACATTTTAATTTAGGCATAGTTAATATTGCAAATAATAATTTAGCTGAAGCAAAAGAGTGGTGTAAAAAAGCAAGAGATATTGATCCCAATTCGAATATTGGAAAGAAAGCGGAAAATTTATTAAAATCACATAATTAGGAGTTGTTACATGCCTTGCGGTAAAAAGAGAAAACGTCATAAAATGGCAACACACAAAAGAAAGAAAGGATTAAGAAAAAACCGACATAAGAAAAAAGGTAAATAGTAAATAATTTTACCGCCATCTTAGCTCAGTTGGCTAGAGCAACGCATTCGTAATGCGTAGGTCGGGGGTTCGAATCCCCCAGATGGCTCGGTGAAACAAAACCACAACTACCAATCATTTCCCCCAAATGTTTACAAGAATAAGTTTGATATTATTTTATTAAATAATTGCGTGCATTTGTAATGCGTAGGTCTGGGTTCTGCCGAAGGCATCCCTTTGAGAAAATCCCTTAGATAGCTCGGTTGAGGTTGTTTTTAACTAATACTCTTTTTATTTGTCCCTCCTTATCATTCATATTTTACTCGCAGTAAGAATATTTTTTCTATTAAATTAAAAACATTTTATTTTAATGTATATCTATAATAATAAAATATCTATTATTTTAGCTTCAAAATAATCTTTAGAAGTTTTATATTACTCCAATGATTTACTATTTTATTTATCTTTTAAATGAGGGAGTAAATGTTTGAGCGAACCTTTAAGAATATTGATGATATTCTCCACAAAGATGCCGGATGCAGCAGCGAATTAGATTATGTAGAACAAACTTCTTGGATACTCTTTCTTAAATATCTTGATGATTTTGAAAAAGATAAAAAGACAGCAGCCGAATTAACCGGAAAATCTTACACTAGTATAATTGATCCCGAATTCCAATGGAATAAATGGGCAGCCCCTAAGCTTCGACAAGCTCAGCTTCCAAAAGATAAGTGGAAAATAGATCACAATGCAATGACCGGAGACGATCTTACTGATTTTGTTAATGTAAAACTGTTCCCTTACTTCAAAAATTTAAAGCTAGTGCTGAAAGAGCAGATACCATTGAATATAAAATAGGTGAGATTTTTAACGAACTTAAAAACAGAATACAAAGCGGTTATAATTTACGTGAAGTAATAAACCTTATTGATGAACTCCGTTTTAGAACCCACGCTGAAAAGCATGAGATGAGCCATCTATATGAATCGAAAATTAAAAATATGGGTAATGCAGGAAGAAACGGAGGTGAGTATTACACACCACGCCCATTAATAAAAACAATTGTAAAAGTAGTTGCTCCCGAAATAGGAAAAACAATTTATGATGGTGCTGTTGGTTCTGCCGGATTTTTAGTTGAGGCATTTGAATATCTGGTTTCGACAAGCTCAACCAGCGGAAACGGGCTTTCAACCAAAGATGTGGAGACTTTGCAGAAGAAAACTTTTTACGGTAAGGAGAAAAAATCCTTAGCTTATATTATTGGTATTATGAATATGATACTGCACGGAATTGAAGCTCCGAACATTGTTCATACAAATACTCTTGCAGAAAACATAACCGATATACAAGAAAAAGATAGATACGATATTGTTTTGGCAAACCCGCCTTTTGGCGGAAAAGAAAGAGCGGAAGTTCAACAAAACTTTCCCATAAAAACCGGAGAAACAGCATCTCTATTTTTGCAACATTTTATTAAAATATTAAAAGCCGGTGGAAAAGCCGGAAGAGTTATAAAAAACACTTTTTTAAGTAATACCGATAATGCTTCTATTAGCTTGCGAAAGTTGTTGTTAGAAAGTTGTAATCTGCATACTGTTTTGGATCTACCAGGCGGTACTTTTACCGGAGCCGGTGTAAAAACTGTTGTATTGTTTTTTGAGAAAGGAAAACCAACAAAAAAAACTTGGTTCTATCAATTAAACTTGGATAGAAACCTTGGTAAAACAAATCCGCTAAACGAAAAAGACCTTGAGGAGTTTGTTGAGCTGCGACTTCGACAAGCTCAGTCGCCGGAAGATATGGAAACTGAAAACTCTTGGACAGTAAACATTAAAGATATTGACCAAGAAACTTTTGATTTATCTGTAAAGAACCCAAACACACCGGAAGAAGCTCCACTTAGAGAGCCGAAAGAGATATTAAAAGAAATAGCGGAGCTAGATAAAGAGACCTCTGAAATATTAAATTCAATAAAGGATTTGATATGAGTAGGAAAAATAAAAAGATTGAGGTAAAAGGAACTGAAATATATATCATTAAAGATAGGCTTGAAGAGTATATCAGTTTAACTGATATTGCCCGCTTCAAAGATGCTAAAAGGACTGACTACATTATTCAAAATTGGTTGCGAAACCGAAATACAATTGAATTTCTTGGTATTTGGGAAAAACTAAATAATCCGGATTTTAATCCCATCGAATTCGAAGGGTTTAGAAAACAAGCAGGATTAAATAGTTTTGTATTAACATCTAAACAATGGATTGAAAAAACTAGTGCCATAGGTATTAGAGCAAAAGCCGGTAGGTACGGCGGTACATTTGCACATAAAGATATTGCTTTTGAATTTGCTTCTTGGATTTCGGTAGAATTTAAATTCTATTTAATTAAGGAATTTCAACGTTTAAAAGAAGAAGAAGAACAAAAACAAATCGGTTGGGATGTAAAAAGGCAATTAACTAAAATTAATTACCGCATACACACCAATGCAATTAAGCAAAATTTAATACCTAAGAGTTTGAGCAAAAAACAAATTAGTGTTATTTACGCAAATGAAGCCGATGTACTAAACGTTGCTCTCTTTGGTAGAACAGCAAAAGAGTGGAGAGACGAAAACCCAAATAAGCAAGGTAATATTAGAGATTATGCTAATGTAGCTCAATTGGTTTGTCTATCCAATTTGGAAAATATTAACGCATTACTTATAAATGAAAAAATACCACAAACGGATAGATTAACTAAACTAAACAAAATTGCAATTGAACAAATGAAGCTTTTGGTATTGGATAACCCTAAACTCTTAAAAAGTAAGTAGATGAAAAAAGATTGGGAAATAAAAAAGTTGGGGGAGTTAGGAAAAATTTCTATGTGCAAAAGGATTCTCAAAAAGCAAACCTTACCAATAGGTGATATACCTTTTTATAAAATTGGTACATTTAGAAAGACCCCTAATGCCTATATATCAAAAGAAGTTTACGAAGAGTATCGAGCTAAATATTCTTTTCCCAAAAAAGGAGATATATTATTATCTGCGTCGGGTACCATTGGAAGGTGTGTAACTTATGATGGTAAACCTGCATATTTTCAAGATTCCAATATTGTTTGGATTGATAATAATGAGAAAAAAGTGCTAAATGAATATCTCTACAAATTTTATGGTTTTTGTGATTAGAATCCTTCAAAAGGAGCTACGATTTCAAGACTTTATAATGATGATTTAAGAAAAATAGAAATACATTACCCAAAATCATTAAAAGAACAAAAACGCATAGTCTCCATACTTGACAAAGCATTTGATGCAATAGATAAAGCAAAAGCAAACGCTGAACAAAACCTTAAAAATGCAAAAGAGCTTTTTGAGAGTTATCTTAACCGTATTTTTGACCCTTCGACACGCTCAGGACTGGAAGGGGAGGATTGGGAGGAGAAGAGATTTTTAGAAATTGTAGAATATTCTAAAAAACCAAGAGGATTATTATTAAATAACCCTATACCTTTTATACCAATGAATTTTGTGCCTTTAAGTGAGATTTTTATTAAGAAAAATGAATATAGAGAAAATGTATCGAGTGGAACATTTGTTAGAAATGGTGATTTGTTACTTGCTAAAATAACACCATCTTTTGATAATGGGAAACAAGGAATTGTAGATATAAATTCTGAATATGCTTATGCAACAACAGAAGTTATTCCATTTCAAGGACTATATAATAAAGTTCTAACTTTATATTTATACTATTTTTTTAAAAGCAAAATTAGAAAAAGTCTTGAAAGTAAAATGGAAGGAGCAACAGGGAGACAAAGACTGCCCCAAAAAATTCTAAATGAAATAAAAGTTCCATTCC